>NZ_LR134388.1:3665000-3965000 GCF_900637685.1 Legionella sainthelensi | reverse complement strand
TTGAGAAAAATTTGTTGTAATGAGAAATCAGGGGCATTATTTTGAGCAGAATGGATGATTGCATTTTTAAGTGCTCGTCTTTTCTCTTCTTGATAATGTTTGAGTCCAATTGGGATAGATTGGAGTATGATATCCATAAACTCTTCATTATTTTGTAATTGTTCAAGGTCAACGCCCTTCTCTTGAATTTTATTAATAGCATCAGTTAGTTCTTGCTGCCATGCTTCAGAACGTTTTTGGTAGGGCATTTTGATTAAACAGGAAAGTAACTCTGTGGCTATAGCTCCTCCTGGCACAAGCGAATCAACTCCGGCTTTAATTAGCTTTGCAGTCTTATCTATTAGCCCTTCTTTAGGTGGCTCTTTAATGGTCATACTGATTCCTTGTAGTAAATGGAAAAATTTTAGAATGTGGTAATCTAAATTTTAAAATCGGTACCAAAATTGGTACCAAGCTTCAGGAAGGGAAAACTTGAATTTCGCCAAAACCCAGACTGGGATTGGCTCCCCGGACAAGACTCGAACTTGTGACCTAATGATTAACAGTTATAAAACAACGGCTTTTAACTACTTTTAGTAACTTTTAAATTATATCAACAACCCTTTATTTATAAGGCCTAAAGGCTTTTTATATAGATCAATTACTTTTATTGTGTTTTAATCATTCCTTCGACACATATTCGACACGTTTGAATAAGAGGGAAAATGAAAATCACCAAATCGGCCGTTGATAAATTACCTTTGCCTGTTTCAACGACTCAGGGAAGAACCGCACAAAAACGTTATTACGATGAGGTAATGAAAGGATTTGGTATCCGGGTTACCTCCGGTGGTACAAAAGCCTTTTTTATTGAAAAAATAATAAAGAATAAATTATCTCGCATCACTTTAGGTCGTTACCCTGAACTCACCGTCGAAATGGCAAGGAAAGAAGCGCAAAAGCTACTCGGACAAATTGCAACGGGAATAGATCCAGTTGCTGAAAAGCGCGCTGAAAAAATGCGGCAAATGACCTTAAACGATGTATTTAACGACTACCTTCAAGTGCGCAAATCGCTAAAGCACAATACCCTATATAATTACAAAAAAGTGCTAGCAACAGGGTTTGCTGGTTGGGCCGATAAACCCTTTCTTGCCATTACCAAAGATAGTGTTGCCAAGCATCATAAAAAATTAGGGAATGAACGTGGTGAAGCCTATGCCAATTTAGCCATGCGTCTACTGCGCGCCCTTTTCAATTTTGCGGCTGGTCAATATGAAGATTCACAAGGTAAATCATTGATTACCGAAAACCCGGTAAAACGTTTATCACAAACTAGAGCCTGGTATCGGGTTGAGCGTCGTCAAAGTTTTATTAAAGCTCATGAATTGGCGGCTTGGTATCTTGGAGTGCAGCAATTACAAAGTGAAATTTTGCGAGATTACCTATTGTTAATCATACTAACGGGATTACGGCGTCAGGAAGCAGCCACTTTACGCTGGGATCAAGTTGATCTCAACGCTAAAACCTTAACTGTACTTGATACTAAAAACCACGAATCTCATACCCTCCCTCTTTCCGGCTATCTTTATGAATTGCTATTATCGCGCAGTCAAAACAGAATCAATGAGTATGTTTTCCCCGGTAAAGGAGCAGCAGGCCATATAATCGAACCACGTAAGCAAATGGCCAATGTTACCAAGCTCTCAGGCATTCATTTTACAGTACATGATCTAAGGCGCACTTTTATTACCATAGCCGAGGGTTTAGATGTTTCAGCTTATGCTTTAAAACGCTTAATGAACCATAAAATGAATGGGGATATTACCGCGGGCTATATCGTGACCGATGTTGAGCGCTTAAGGAAACCAATGCAGCAGATTACCGATTATTTCTTAAAGTGTATGGGGGTTCAGCCATCTGCCACAATATTGGCAATCCAGCCGGCACAAGAGAGTGATATGAAAGATTTGGGTTAAAACTTATATAATATATCGATTTTCATTATATTGTAAAAGTTTTAACACAGATCAATAAAATCATGGCGTTCATTTTTTATGTTGTTCATTTTTCTTGAACACAATAAATTTATGAACATGTGAAAAAATTGCGGGGCATCAGGGACAAATGGGGCACTCAAACCATTACTGCGTTAGAGTGGTCCCTTCATTATTTTTTATTAGTGGGACGTATGGGACATTGTTTGCCAAAAAGTATAAAAATATTTATACCAATAAAGCGCGAAACAAATATAATTTATCAAAAATAATGAATCTTATACCAGCATATATAAATAAAACCTATAAAATAATTTACATGAAATTTTAATAAAAATTTTTCATTATAGACATTGGTTGAATATAAACATGAATACACTAAACCGCGACAACCTTTATTCTCATATGAAAGCCGGCTCCGTTTACCGGAGAGAAGATCTGTTGTCCTTTTCAAGCAATCTGGATAGAGACCTTAATACCTTAGTAGAAGCAAACAAACTCAAAAAGCCGGCAACAGGTTTATATTATAAGCCAAAGAAATCTCGCTTTGGATTACTGCCCCCAACAGATGAAGCACTGGTAAAAGGATTTCTTCATAAACCTTTTCTGATGTATTCGTGGAATGATTACAATAAATTAGGGTTAGGACTGACTCAGCTTTATAACAAAGTCGTTGTTTATAACAGTGAGCGCCATGAGGATAAAAAGCTTGGAAATCGTGTTTTTTCTTTCAAGCGCCCAAACAATGGTTTTCCCATCAAGCTGACCAAAGAATTTTTATTGGTAGATTTATTAAATAATGCAAAATATTTAACGGAAGATGTTAGCCAATTGCAGTTAAAAGTTGAGAAGAACCTCAGCCAGTTTGATAAAGACCTGTTGGTGAAACTATCTGCTAAGTATGGAAAAGTTGCCACCAGAAAATATTTACATGCCTTTCTTGGGGACTAAATAATGTCTCATAATTGTTTATATCGATGGAATATTTGTGTTAAAACTTCTATAATATAACGAAAATCGATATAATATGGAAGTTTTAACACAGAATGATTGCCAATGAAAGCCACTGATTACATCAACAAATTACGCAGTCAAGGACGCTTTTCTTTTACGATTGAAGAAGTCCAGAAAGTGCTTGGACTTGAAAAAATACCATGCTTAAATGCTTTGCATCGATTAAGGGAGCATAAACTAATTGCTAGCCCAGCAAGAGGTTTTTACTTAATTGTTCCTCCCGAATATCAAGTCTATGGCTGTTTGCCTGCTGAAATGTTCGTTCCAGATTTAATGAAATACTGGTGTCTCCCATATTACACTTCTTTTTTAAGTGCAGCGCAGTATTATGGCGCTGCTCATCAAAAACCTCAACGCTTTCAGGTAATGACATTAAAAAATCGATCTTCAATTCAATGTGGTCGTGTACTTGTCGAGTTTATTGCTAATAAATGTATGACTCATTTCCCTGTAAATAAATTTAATACAGTCGCCGGAACTGTTAATGTAGCAAGTCCAGAAGTATTGGCGGCTGATCTTGTAACATCACCACAACATGCAGCCGGCCTCAATAATGTAGCGACTATTCTGCTTGATCTTGCAGAAGCATTAGACGGCAAAAAATTAGTAGAATTAACTCAAATTAATAACCAACTTGTTTGGGTACAACGATTAGGTTGGCTGCTTGATTTCCTAGGTTTTGAAGAACTAAGTACTCCTTTATGGGGCACCTTAGAAAACAAAAAAACCCATTGGACGCGTCTTTTATCCAAAGGGCCTTATAACCCTATAGAACGTAATAAGAAATGGCGCATCATCATTAATACTACTGTGGAGCCAGATGAGTGATTCCTTTTGCACAGATTACACAATGGCGGCAAGTTGCGCCATGGACTGATGATATGCAGGTCGAGCAAGATTTAATACTATCCAGAGCTATTGTTGAGATTTTTTCAAATCCATTTCTCGCCAGTGAGTTAGCCTTTAGGGGAGGAACAGCACTTCATAAATTATTCTTCCATCCAGCGGCTCGATATAGCGAGGATATTGATTTAGTAAGAACCACGCATGGCGGTATTAAAGAGATTATTGATGCATTACGAAAGTGTTTAGGATCGTGGCTTGGTGAACCTAAAACAAGACAGACAAGCCAAAGCTTCAAACTGTTATATCAATTTGCCCCTGAGATGTCTCCTTCATCAAAACAGAAAATTAAAGTTGAGATTAATATTCAGGAAAGCTTCTCCATCCTTGAGCGTTTAGAAATGCCATATTCTGTTGAATCCGATTGGTTTCGTGGAAATGCCAAAATTAATACCTTCCAGTTTGAAGAATTACTCGCAACAAAATTACGAGCATTATATGAACGTAAAAAAGGACGAGATGCATTTGATTTATGGTTAGCCATAAATACAAAAGACTTTGATGCTGAAAAAACGATGGCAATTTTTTTGGACTACATGGCTAAAGATAATAAAAGCATTTCAAAAAAATTGTTTACTGAAAACCTCCATAACAAGCTGCAAGATCATGCTTTTATGGGTGATATTGGCCCTTTATTATCAGCTGACTTAAGAAAAACCCATTCGCAGCCCATAACTACAGAAGGACAAGGAAGAAATTATACATTGACTGAAAATAACCAACGAATGGCAACAGAAGGATGGGATTTAGCTGATGCAGTTGAAGTAATAACCAATACATTTCTGACAAAGCTTTAACCATTATATGCAACTATAAGATAAAACCTGTTGCAGAATATGAAAAAAAGGGCGGGACAAAGGGGACAAGTGGGGCACCCGCGCCACTACTGCGTTTGAGCCGCCCCAACCTTGTTTTACATCAGTGGGACTCGTGGGACAAATTCATTTTTAGAACGAATTTCAGTATCAATGAATATCATTCGAGAACACAGCTTTGAATATGATCTTTTTAGCTTGACAACCTTTTAAGGAATGCGCGATACTTTTTCCGAGCTTGAGGTTTGAGCTATTTTTTACCAAAAAAGCTATTGAGCAGGAGCTAAATTCAGCTAAGGAAAAGAGAAGAACAATGTTTCGCTTTGGCTAGACCGGGAAGGCATTGGGATTCATTCAAAGGATTGACTGGTTCAGCATTATGCTGTGTGAATAATCAATTGCGGAGAGTCCTATGCCTGCACAAAAAGCATCTAGGTTACATCTATTAAACGAATTCGAATCAGCGCCACATTCTGCGCTTTTTAATCAACAAACAATCGCTGCGGTATTAAGCTGCTCCACCCAGTTACTTGAACGTAACCGTTGGGCCGGTGGTGGTGTTCCCTATTTAAAAATTGGTCGTAAGGTGTTGTACCGAAAAAGCGATGTGTTGAATTTTCTCCAACAACAAAAAATTTATTACTCAACCAGTGACGAACATCAGTTACAGCCTGTTGAGAACGTATAAATTTAAAATTTGTCAGAATGAATATGCTTCATTTCGATAGTTTGACTGTTGTTTGGAGAATAACGTATGTCACAAAATCATGTTATAGAATTACCCAATACACCAAAGCTGCGTCCAGTTTTTTGCGACTATGCTGGTGGTCGCTTTCGATTAACTGCTGATGGGTTAACTTTTATCGGTATCGATAAGGATGGGACTCCATTACCACCTCGATGGATATGCGCACCCTTGTATGTCGTTGCCAAAACCCGAGATGCTCAGAGTGGTGAATGGGGTCGTTTGCTGGAATGGCAGGACGATGATGGCATCACTCATCAGTGGGCGATGCCACTGGCTTTGTTGCAAGGTGATTCATCGGATGTGAGGCGAGAGCTGGCAAGATTGGGATTGAGTATTTCTCCCAATAGGACTGCTCGCGATTTGTTAGCCTCCTATTTACAGGTCTTTCCAGTAGACGCACGTGCACGATGTGTTGATAAACTGGGTTGGTATGGTGATGTCTTTGTAACCGCTTCCCAGTGTATCGGGCAATCAACAGAGAAGATTGTCTTCCAGAATACCAATGCAATTGAACCGGCAATGTCCGCTAAGGGTAGTGTTGAAGAATGGCGAGATTCAATAGGTCGGCTGGCATCAGGCAACTCAAGACTGGTGTTTGCCATCTCTGTAGCCCTTGCACCGGTTCTGTCAAAGATTGTTGGCGAAGACTCAGGAGGTTTTCATTTCAGAGGCGCATCCTCATCAGGGAAAAGCACTGCATTAAGTTTGGCCGCTTCTGTTTGGGGAAACCCACAATCTTATTGCCGTTTATGGCGCAGCACCACCAATGGGCTTGAAGGCTTGGCGTCATTACACAATGATGGATTGTTGATCCTTGATGAACTCAGTCAAATTGATCCCAGAGAAGCAGGGGAAGCGGCATATTTGCTAGCCAATGGTCAGGGAAAAACACGTGCTTCTCGAACAGGCACGGTCAGGCAATCTTCTCGGTGGTCTTTATTTTTCTTATCTGCTGGTGAAGAGTCTTTGACAGCACTCATGGCAAAATCAGGACAGCGCATTAATGCAGGTCAGGAAATCAGGCTTGCTGATATCGAAGCGGATGCAGGTTGCGGGATGGGGATCTTTGAAACAATTCATGATCGACTAAGCCCAGGAAGTATGGCTTTATCGCTTAAGAAATACAGCAGTCGATATCATGGTGCAATCGGTATGGCGTGGTTGAATCAAGTGGTTGCCAACCGACAAACAATCAGCCGATTTATCACCGATACCATTCAAACCTTTGTTGATGCAGTCATTCAACCCGATGCAACAGGTCAGATTATCCGTGTTGCAAGACGCTTTGCATTAGTTGCTGCTGCCGGAGAATTGGCCAGTCAATTTGGCCTGACAGGGTGGCAAAAAGGTGAGGCTTACTATGCTGCGAAAAAATGCTTTATTGCATGGCAGGATTCATTTGGGACTGATGGTCTTCGCGAAGATCGCGCCATTATGGCGCAGGTGCGTGCCTTCTTTGAATCTCATGGTGCCAGCCGCTTTGATAATGCCAACTCACCCAACAGTGACAAAACTCTCAACCGAGCAGGATTTTATCATACAGATGATGAAGGATTTCGCATCTATATGGTGTTAACCGAGGCGTACAAAAATGAGCTGTGCAAAGGCTTTGATCAACGCACCGTGACAAGGGCTTTATTACAAGCTGGCTGGCTGAAACCCGCTTCTGATGGTAAGGCCTCACACAAGCCAAGAATCAAAGGAGTTGGCACGCCAAGACTGTATGTCTTTACCAGTAAAATTTGGGGAGGTGAATAAAATTGCCTATACCATTGGTTTTTACATTGAGCACCGCAGGTGCGAATAAGACGTGAAGTTTGGCAACCAGCTTGCTGGTTAGCTAACTTCACCTATCTTGCCCTGTATTTTGAAATTTATTTTGGAACCGTAATTCGGTAATTATTCGTAATTGTTCGTTATATAACGATTAGTAACGAAAATAATCATGAATAAACGGAAATAAATAATAAATTACCGAAAATACCCAAAAAGGGCTTAGTCAGTTACCGAAAAAGTCGAAAATAAATAGAAATAAACGATAAAACTCAAAGGATTGAATAACCAGTAATATGGAGAGTAAATACCATGAAAAAATCCTTAACAGAAAACATAATGACGTCTAAACAGAGTCAACAAAGAACGAACTCCAGAAAAAATAAAGTGGAATTCCTTGCTATGCGCGAAGACATTTCTGAAGCTTTGGAAAAAGGATGGTCGATTACCATCATATGGGAAACGCTTAGAGACGAGGGATCCTTCACAGCAACTTACAATACGTTCAGGTTATACGTGTTGAAATACCTGTATGATCAAAAGCCAGGATATTCGCCAAAGGAATCTGTTGCAGTTCGAACTAAGAAATCTGTAGAGAATCAATCCAGTAAGAAAAAGGATATCTCCATGCCCTCATTTACATATAACCCTATCCCCAATATAAAAGATTTATTGTGATCGTTTGGTTTTGCGCAACAAGAACAGTGTTTTTGTTAATATACCGAAACAATTATTTGTCCCTTATTCCCCATCTTCAATTTATAAGGTGGGGACACATTTATCCCTTTATTTATGCGCGTGTCCCAGTTGTCCCGATTGTCCCGTGTATTTTTTACATGTCTGCAAATAAATTATTATTTTTTTGGCAATGATAGGTTGGTTTTCCCGTTTGCAAGAAAAAAGGCTACTTGCTGGCTAGGGGTATGTCACAAAAAAACCTGGCATAGCTGCTGGTATGGATGAGTTTTCTCGGAGGGCGCGTATGAACCATTACGAAGTAGGTAGACATACTCCTGATTAATCGATGCTAAGTCGTATTGCTGCAGTACTTAAATTGCCTGTAGCTTATTTTTATGCTGATTCGGATGATTTAGCAGATCTGATTAAGGCATATAAAGGATTAAACAATGAACAGAAAAATATATTGTTTCTGTTTTACATCCTCCTCTTTATTAGAAAAAATGTTGGGAGAGCAGAACACATAGCTTTGACTGTTTATCACCGCAGTAGTTCATTCATTCGCTCTTGAAAGTAATGAGGGTATTTCTTAATTAATATAAGAGCAGATTCGCTGTTTTGTTTTAGAGTCTTAATACATTCTTTCTTCCGAGTACCAGAAAGATTAATAGACATAGCAAGGTCTTGGCAAATAACGCGATCTGCAAAACCAAGTTCATAAAAAGAGATAGATGCTTCTGTAGGCAGGCCATATTTAATACGCTTTTGAAAAAATTGGAGACGCTTTGAAACATCATTACCAGCTTTACAATCTAAATTCGCATAAAATTCACAGACTGCATTTATAACTAAAGCTCCATCATAGGATAGCCCACCTTCACAAATATCGATAATATTTTCAATTTTAATTTTTCTAGGTTTTTTCCCTTTGCCAAGCTTGCAATCTTGTTCTTTAGAAATTTTAAACAATTCGTGAAAGGGAACTCCTAAAAACCACTGTTTAGCAATTGCCATCAATACATCTTGTCTATTAAAATTTCTAAAAGTTTTACTATGAATATGTTGATTGAACAATGGCCATATTAGTTCAATAAATTCTTCTTCCTTAACTGTAATGAGTTCTTCGGTATGTAGTTGTACCCATCTTTCTATTGCTTGAGCTTCATTAACACCATAAAGGGTTTTACCGAATACTTTTCTACGATTTATATCTGTTATATTTGTAGATATATTTTTAGCCAAAATTTTAAATAATTCTTGGAGTTGCTCTCGTTGTTTATCCTCAGCTAAGAAATAAGCCAATGTTTGTTTGGTGAGATCCAGAAGTTCAACCTCTGATAATTCATTATCAGTTACACCCCAGTTAGAAAGTAGAAATCCTTCAATAGACGAGAGCATAATGCTGAAAGATTCGAATTGAGGTCTCAGTGCATCTTCTGTAAATCCCTGCGTGTTATGCGATTTTTCTATTTCTATGATAATTTCATTTAAGGAGTCCCATCCTTTAATGTAGGCTTTGGCAAAAGATAAGATGTCCCACGTTAATGAATGATCCTTTTTATCATTTGATTTATTCCTGTCATTCTGGATGATCAAAGGAATTAATTTAGATAGACTGCTTACGCACTCTTCTGATTTTGTAGGATCAATGAGGTCCTTAACCACTTTCCATCGCCAGCTATCATATCGGCTTAGTTTTTTGTCATAAACTATTGGATCTGCAAATAGAATACTCCCTTCAGTATACATACCAGCGCGCCCAGCACGCCCGATCAAATTATGAAAATCTCGGACTTTAATTTGTTCTGTCCCTTGATAAACGCTGGTAATAATCAGATAACGGATTGGAAGATTTACGCCTTGTGCTAATGTGGATGTGCAAATAACAAATTTGACTAAGTTTTCACGCATGGCATGTTCTACAGCTAGGCGAATACCATGTGGTGTATTGTTATGATGGGTAAAAATGCCATGTTTGGCACTTATAGATGCAGGCGCTAGACTCCCAAGATTTTTAATGTGAAGGTTATAAAGCTTATCAACCTCTTCCTGATTTGAAAATTCTAATGGTATTGGAAGAGGAATACTTCGTTTAATACATTCTACAGCCCTTTTGCAAATACTAGCTGCTGTTGTTTTTTTTCCGCAGAATATAGCGACACTCCCGTTATGAGCGAGTTTTAGACCGAGATAAAGTGCAATATCTTGTCCAGTTTTTTCTGGAAAGTAGCGATCTGTCTTTTCTTTAACTTTCTTCCCAAGATTTAATCTCTCAATAACTCTGGGAACATAAAATTCACTTTGTTCCGTATTTCGGATGTCAACATATTCAATTTTTCCTAAGGGATCAAGCCAACTAGCAAATCCGAGCGATTTAAACGTTGGATTTAGTGTACTTCCTTCTACAACAGTAGGCTTATTATTTAGCCATTTGCCAATCGTTTCCGCATTGCTTATAACAGCCGATATCAAAACTTTCTGCGCTTCTTCAGAAATCATGGATCGCAATGATGTTAGAAGTAATTCATACGTGATCCCTCGAGTACCGCTATCAAATTGATGTCCTTCATCAAAAACCAACAGACCCACCATAGATGCTAGTTCAGGCGAATGGCGAAGGACATACAGAAATTTCTCTGGTGTTATAATCAGAATTTGCTGGTGTCCTAGAAGTTCAGCTATTTCAAAGTCTGTCTGGGGTGTATCAGAAAGTTCGTCCACGTTGATATTTTCATTATGGAAGGCATCCGTTAGACTATTTTTTATTTCATGGCATAACGCTCTAAACGGGGCAATGATTATTGCTAGGGTTATACGATTTGATAAAAAAGAACTTCGCAAGATTAATTCAATTGCTTTTGTTTTTCCTGCGCTAGTGGGCATTTGAACGATAGCAGACTCACCTTTAAGGACATTGGCCTTACCTAATAGATGCTGGGCTGGCCATAGCTCTTTAATAAATGACTCTTTCTCTAAAGTGGGGAGCCATTTGTCGAGAGACAATGCAGAATATAGAGGCAAGGACTTCCAAGTAGAATTTTCAAGCTTAACCCGAATAACTGCCCCAATAATGTCACCGAATAAAAGTTGTCTGGGAGTGCCAAATTCGTAGGCTGCCTTTTTTAGAGTTACACTCAAGTTAATAAGGTTTTCCTCACCAGTACCATTTTTAAAAAACTGAACAAACTCACTGGCAATATTATCAATGTATTTTCTGAATGGGCTATTAGGATTACTTAAATAAGGCTTTAGGTTTGCTTGTAATAACCATAGTAATAGATTCTCTAAACCTTCAGCATCTAAATCCAGAGTCTGTTCATTAAGACGATTTGCTAACAATAATGCGCTTCCAGGAAGATTACAAAGGTAATAAGATGCAGATCCAAGGAGGGCGAAATATGGGTCGAGTGTTTCATTCAGCTTCGATTGCAGATAGGAATCAAAAAAATGGGTAGAGAAAAGTAGATTTTCTCGTAACTCTGAGAGAATTGGAGAATCAGATTTTTCTCTGTTAATAGAGGAAGCAAGGTCGCCCAATAAGCCAATTGAGAGAGTGAATAATTTAAAAGGATCTTGTGGGATTCTGATGTGGTGTTCTTCAGGAATACTATATTCCAACATCTTAGATTTTGAACGGGTGATGCTAAGTAGCTGCTTAGACTTCTGTTCAGGCCTCATCCGCAGCTTTCCTATATAAATTATGAACGAGCGACATCATATCAACCCCCTTTATAACAATCAGTTTAAGGTCATTTGAACAGGGGTGAGTTGCTGTGATGATCGATGACATGAGTTCATTGTCAAACAGTTTGTTTTCAAAAAGTGCTACTGCGCCATATAGTTCCTTATATGGATTATCAACTTCGTTTTGGAAGCGGTCAATTTTTTCAGCATCATCACATTTATTGGAAGCATATAATCTTTGCTTAATAGCATTTAAGGACTCAGCCTTTCTGGTAATATCTTTTGCAGAATCGTTAACTGCGTCTTGAAGTCGTGCTTTGGATTTCCTACCTGAAAATTGCGTTTTGACCTCAAAAATTGCAAGTTTATCCTCCACGGATGTTTTGCCTTCATTTATGAAATAAAAACCCATGACATCACTACCTTTTGTAGATTCGTTTCGGATAGTCTTATCTCTGTAGCGGGTGCGGGGAACCCAATAACCAAGTAGGTATTCAAGAAAATCAGCTACCAAGATTTCCCCAAAATCACCAGCACGAGTGCTTGGACCTGGTGCAGTTTTTTCATCAGGAAATTTTATATTTGTAAGGTATTCTGAACGGGAGTGTTTGGTTCCTTTGCGCCATTTATCAATTTCATGATCAAAACAATAATGGTTTCGAAAATGTTTGGCCCAAGCTGAAAATATTGGGGCATTGTCCTGATACTGAAACTCCCAAATTGAGATTTCTTTACCATCGGAAGTTTGCAATCGCTCGCCAGTGTCGACCAGCCATTTAGTATGTTCTGAACTCCATGGCATGGACTTTCCTTGTGAAGCCAGTAGTTAAAAATTAGGGTACTTCAATTTTACTTTGACTTTTAATCCGTCTACATGATTTTTTCAAACTTTCCAAAACTACTCGTAACTGATTCTATTGGTGGGCCCACTAGGACTTGAACCTAGGACCAACGGATTATGAGTTATATATAAATTTAAAAATATCTTGCGAACTCTACCTCAAACTTCGACACATATTCGACACGAAAAATTTAAGGTTTAATTGATTTTCGCCAAAACCGAGACTGGAATTGGCTCCCCGGACAAGACTCGAACTTGTGACCTAATGATTAACAGTCATCCGCTCTACCGACTGAGCTACCGGGGAATGAGGCCGAATCTTAAAACGATTCTGGTTGGAGGTCAAGTAGATTTAATAATAATTTTTTAAATTTGCGTTGAATTGAGAATTTTTGATCCATTATTAAAAAACGATAACTCTCCTCACTTACCCATAGCGAGGAGAGAATTTAGATTTTATTTACAAAAATTTTGAAGGCGGTTTAACGCATCTTGGAGTGTTTCCATACTGGTTGCAAATGAAAGTCGAATGCAACCTTCGTTGCCGAAAGCGGAGCCTGGGACTAAAGCTACCCCTGCTTCAGTTAACAGTTTTTCTGAAAATTCGAGATCATTGGCATAACCGCGTTTTTCAATAATGGCTTGTACACTGGGGAAAATATAAAAAGTTCCATCAGCAGGGATAACCTCGATGCCAGGGATGTCCTGTAATCGTGAAGCAACAAAGTCATGTCTTTGGTGAAAGGCTTTTACCATTTCTAAAACACTTTCATGACCGCCATTTAATGCAGCTACCGCTGCTCTTTGCGCAATAGAACAAGGGTTTGAAGTCGATTGAGATTGAATGGTTTTCATCGCATTGATTAGGGAGGCTGGACCTGCAGCATAGCCTATGCGCCATCCGGTCATCGCATAAGCTTTGGATACCCCGTTTAATACGATGGTTCTGTCGTATAATTCGGGGCATGCATTAAGTATATTCGCAAAAGGTTGGCTCCATAGAATATGTTCGTACATATCATCTGTGGCAATAATAATCTGGGGGTGCTTTTTCAATACTTCAGCCAATGCCTTTAACTCCTCCAATGTGTAGGATACTCCTGATGGATTGGATGGGCTATTTAAAAAGATGAGTCGTGTTTTAGGGGTAATGGCGTTTTCTAATTGCTGAGCATTAAATTTATACCGTTGGGCTGGAGTGGTCGAAATAAACACCGGAGTTGCATCAGCAAGCAAGACCATGTCTGGATAAGAAACCCAGTAAGGAGCAGGAATGATTACTTCGTCACCTGGATTAAGTAATGCCTGGCATAGATTATAACAACTTTGCTTTCCACCCACAGACACTAAAATCTGATTGAGTTGATAATCAAGCCCATTATCTTGCTTAAATTTATTTTTAATCGCCTCTTTTAATTCAGGTATTCCGTCTACCGCGGTATACTTAGTATAACCTTGTTGAATGGCCAAGATTGCTGCTTCTTTGATGTAATTTGGCGTGTCAAAATCAGGCTCTCCAGTGCCTAAGTTAATCACATCATGCCCTTGTGCACGCATTTGAGTTGCTTTTGCTGCTACAGCCAAAGTCGGGGATGGTTTAACTTTTTGCACGCGTGTTGCCAATGCGATATTCATTTATTGCTCCTGTGAGATATACTATAAAGATATGAAAGATTTATTTAAAATTTATGCCGATTTTCAACCTGCCGGTGATCAGCCAACCGCTATTGCCTCGTTAATCGATGGCTTAAAATCTGGTTTGGCCAAACAAACCCTTTTAGGGGTTACTGGTTCAGGTAAGACCTTTACTATAGCACATGTAATTCAAGCTATGCGAAGGCCTGCCTTAATTATGGCTCCTAACAAGACGCTTGCCGCTCAGCTTTATGGGGAGTTTAAAGCCTTTTTTCCGGATAATGCCGTAGAGTATTTTGTATCCTATTACGACTATTATCAGCCCGAGGCTTATGTGCCTTCTTCTGATACTTTTATCGAAAAGGATTCATCCATCAACGACCATATAGAGCAAATGCGATTGTCCGCAACCAAAGCCTTAATTGAACGTAAAGATGCAATTATTGTTGCCACGGTTTCGGCAATTTATGGCTTAGGTGATCCTGATTCTTATTTGCGTATGGTATTACATCTTTCTCGAGGAGAACAATCGGATCAGCGTAAAATTTTAAGACGACTTGCCGAAATGCAATACACTCGTACTAATTTTGCTCTGGAGCGTGGTCAATTTCGCGTGCATGGGGATGTGATTGATATCTTTCCTGCTGACTCTGAAAAAGAAGCAATCCGCGTTGAGTTATTTGATGACGAGGTCGAAAATATTGCCCAGTTTGATCCACTTACTGGCGAAATCTTGCGACGATTACCACGAGTTACTGTATTTCCTAAAACCCATTATGTAACGCCTCGTGAACGTATCTTGCAAACTGTAGACTGGGTAAAAGAGGAGTTACAAGAACGCTTAGCTGAGTTTAAAGCACAAAATAAATTAGTTGAGGCTCAGCGCCTGGAGCAGCGTACCTATTTTGACATCGAAATGATGTTGGAATTGGGATATTGTTCTGGTATCGAAAATTATTCACGTTATTTATCAGGACGAGACGCTGGAGAGCCTCCTCCTACATTATTTGATTATTTGCCGGAGGAGGCATTGCTGGTTATTGATGAGTCTCATGTTACTGTCCCCCAAATTGGCGGTATGTATCGGGGAGATCGCTCGCGTAAAGAGACTTTAGTACAATACGGTTTTAGACTCCCTTCAGCTCTGGATAATCGACCTTTACGGTTTGAAGAGTTTGAAGCGCGTTCGCCACAAACGATTTACATTTCGGCAACGCCTGGCTCTTACGAACAAGAACATTCCGATAATGTAGCAGAACAAGTTGTGCGTCCAACAGGGCTGATAGATCCAGAAGTTGAAATTCGCCCAGTTCGTACTCAAGTCGATGATTTAATGTCAGAAATTCACCAGGTGACCCAACATAATGGCCGAATTTTAGTTACTACTTTAACGAAACGAATGGCAGAGGATTTAACCGATTATCTGAATGAACATGGAATCAAAGTGCGCTACTTGCATTCAGACATTGATACGGTAGAGCGGGTGGAAATTATTCGCGATTTGCGCTTGGGTGTTTTTGATGTTTTGGTGGGGATTAATTTATTACGCGAAGGTTTGGATATGCCCGAAGTGGCGCTGGTTGCTATTCTTGATGCGGATAAAGAAGGATTTTTACGATCAGATCGTTCCTTGATCCAAACTATAGGGCGTGCGGCACGTAATATGAAAGGACGAGCAATTCTTTATGCCGATAAAATAACCGGGTCCATGCAAAGAGCCTTGGAAGAAACGAACCGCAGGCGCGAGAAGCAACAGGCATTTAATGCGGCACATGGAATCACACCTAAAGGGATTAATAAATCCATAGCAGACATTATGGAAGGTGCCTATCATGGAAAGCGTAAGGCTGCCGTTGCAGAATCAGTCCCGGAATACAAGCATTGGTCCACTCAGGAGCTAATCAAGCATATTAATACCTTGGAAAAACAAATGTATTTACATGCTAAAAACATGGAATTTGAGGCAGCAGCGAAAGTTCGCGATGAATATCTTTTATTAAAGAAACAACTGGTGGAGTGATAGCCCCGACAGACATGGATTATGAACCCTTTTGGTTCAAGTGGGTAGCGAATGAAACGGTTCAGGCTTCCCACTTAAAGTGGGCTTGCACAACGCCGAATTCAGGATGCTTCCCATGCTGTTAGCATTGGTTCTAAAATCACTTGCTATCGGGTTAAGTAGATTATAACATGACCAGCTTGATTAAAGTCAAGAATAAGAAAAAAAAGTCGATACATTTTTATTCAGGTATGAATATCACGTTGTCAATAAAATCCAAAATTATAAGTAGAGTAGTTCTACTTTTGACATAAAAGAGGAGGGCGTTATGGCAGCAACCCTATCAAATATGCTTCCATTGGGAAGTAAAGCTGCTGATTTTAATTTAGTTGATACGCGAAACAACCAAATGGTTTCTCTGGTGCAAAGTACACCATCTGTGGCAACCGTTATTATGTTTCTGTGCAATCATTGTCCTTTTGTCAAGCATATTCAAAGGAAACTCGTGGAGTTAGCTGAATATTATCAGGAAAAAGGCATCCGATTTATTGCGATCAGTTCTAATGATGTAGAAAAATATCCCGCCGATAGCCCAGAAAAAATGTGTCTTGAGGCTGAACAATTTCACTATCCGTTTCCTTATTTGTATGATGAAACACAAGAAGTAGCTAAAGCTTATCAAGCTGCATGTACTCCAGATTTTTATGTTTTTGATAAAGACTTACTGTGTGTTTATAGAGGCTGCCTGGATGAATCCACCCCTGGCAATAATAAACCGGTAACGGGTGAGCATTTACAAAAGGCGTTAGAAAGCATACTTGCAGGAAAACCTGTCAGTGCAGAGCAAAAGCCGAGTATTGGATGTAATATTAAATGGAAGTAAGCTTTTTTTTTGTTCTATAATAAAGCTATAAGTTATTTTACTCTTTAAGCCTTGCATGATAGCAGCAGAGAAATATTGACATTGAATATATTCCCAGCTTAGCATGCAAGAGATATTTTATTTATGGATATGTGATGGGAATTGATCATTTACGCAATTTAGTGAGTGAAGATTTTGAAGCAGTTAATCATTTAATCATTGAAACAATCAAATCTCCCATCCAGTTGATCGATGATATTGCAAATCACGTCATCCAAAGTGGTGGTAAACGCTTGCGATGCCTGTTAGTTCTTTTAGCAAGTCGTGCTTGTGGGTACGAAGGTAAAGAGCACATCATGCTTGCTGCCATGATTGAGTTTTTCCATACAGCTACTCTTCTCCATGATGATGTGATTGATGATTCGACTCTGCGTCGTGGCCGGGAGACTGCTAATAAAATATGGGGCAACAAGGCCAGTATTTTAGTTGGCGATTATTTGTTTACAAAATATTTAGAGCTTATGGTTGAAGTGGGTGATATCGATATTATTCAACTTCTCATTGGCATTGCACCTCAAATGGGTTGTGGTGAAATCCAGCAATTTTCTAATCGCCATAACGCTGATCTTTCTGTTGAAGAATACTTTGACATGATTCGGGCTAAAACAGCGCTTCTTTTTGCTGCCTCTTCTGCTATAGGTGCTCTAATCAGTAAATCAGAACATCAAATTCAGAAAGCAATGTATTCTTACGGCTTGCATCTAGGCAACGCCTTTCAATTAATTGATGATGCTTTGGATTATTGCTCGGATGCCCAAACAATTGGAAAAAACATTGGTGATGATTTAGCAACTGGCAAAATTACTTTACCGTTACTGCAAGCATTAAAATACGGTACGCCCGAACAACAAATAAAAATAAAAGAAAGTCTGGAAAAAGGAACGCTTCTACATTTACCCGCAATATTAGATGCGATCACTGAAACAAAAGCGATTGAATACACGCGCGATATTGCTGATAAAGAAGCAGATTTTGCAATTGATGCATTAAGTATTTTACCTGATTCAAGTTATAAAAAAGCCCTTGAGGAATTAGCCCGATATGCTGCTCAGCGCAAGCATTAAATTTAAGATTAAATGCGGGGTGTTGAAACATTGAGGTCTTATACTACAATAAAGTTATACCTTTATGAGCAGTTTTTTAGTGATTTGGTAAATAGTAAAACCTCCGATGTTATTCCCTCGGTTTTAAAGTCATTATAAATTGGTATATTGGCATTGATGAAGTATAATTAACAAGGCTCGATATAAAAGCCATATGCTTTTATGTCGCTAAACGAACGATATCTCGTAATATGCACCGCGTTTATACGGGATCCGGTTCTAAATAAAACAGCTTGGTAAATCATTTTATTTTTTATATCAAGCAGACGTTTAACATTCTGGCATACTAAGTACTCAGCATGAGCTATCAAATTTATTCGTCACTGGGACCTAATTATGGAAGATCTTGATACACTTCTAAAGCCTTTTTGGGGGTCCGAGAAATGGATCCTTGAAGGATGGAACAAAATCACTGATGACGAACGAAAAGACATCAAAAATCGAGTAGAGAACCTTTTTAAAAATGGTCTTCCTTTTGAAATAAAATATGACAAGCTTCTGTATCTTTATATTTTTTCTTTGATGGCGCAATTGGAAGTTTTGGGTATTCAGCTCCCTATGCGTTTTGAAGATAAAATGCATAACCCCGAGCTGAAAAAGCGAATGCGGGCACAATTAGTGGATGAAATTTATCACGCGATTGTTTTTACTAAAATCATATTCACCCTCTGTGCTCCTTATGCAACGCCTCCTGCTTATAATCAAGAAATTGAGCGGATTTGTGAGTTTATTCGTGCCCAAGATTGTCTCAAAGTAGGCATGGTTGTTATGAACTTAGTCTGTGAAGGCTTGGTTGAAGAAGTGTTTACCATTTTTCACAAATACGGTGTCGCTACCGAACTTTTTGAACTGATTATTGAAGATGAACATCGACACGTTTGTGAAGCGGATTTATACCGAGAAATAGGTTTACCGGATAAAGAGATTTTAGCGGAGAAACTGCGCGCATTAGAAGAGCTCCTTATTTCTGCTTTTTCATTACAGCCTAAATATGATGTGGCGCTCAGTGTGCTAATCGGTCCAAGAGGTACGGGTGAGTTCCTGATGGCTTTGCAGGAAAAACACATTCGCCAACTTAAAAAAATAGATATGGTCCCGAGTGAGAAATGGGAACTGGTTTTCCAGCTCGCACCGGAAGCTATAGCGGAATTAGAACCTCATAAAGAAGAAATAACTCGTGAAGCAGAGCTTGAAATCTTTGAAGTGGAAATGACGCCACTGAAGAAAATTTTCATGTATCAGTTAGATAATCCTGGTGATCCTACCACCGTAGCTCAGTTCAGTATTGATATTAGCAATTTTGGTTATTTTGATAATAAATACCCACCTGAACTTTTAACACCCTTAATGATGCAGGCTGTAAGCCATATGGGAGCTACTGAAGATTCATTTCGAAATTTTCTAAGTTATAAAAAAATGTATCGTACTCGGGGTGCCTATGTTGCGCTTTATCAGAAATTACCAGGCTGTGGCGATCATTTAGCTACTATCTTTTTTAGAGATTGTCATGAGTTAAGCCCGATTGAAATGCTCCCCCGAATAAAACGCACTATAGAGATGATGGTGTATTGCTATAAAAAGCGAGAGCAAGTAGAGAAAGAACACCCGGAACTTAAACGACGTTTAGATGATTTGCTTTATGAATATGCTCATGATGTTTATCCTTGTCCTATTCCTGTCAGTTATGGGGCATATATAGCTAATGCTCAAGAATGCGGGTATGAGCAAGTTGTAGCTCCTTTGTTGAAGCAAACGAACTTACAGCTGACACTCCTGGCTGTTGATCGAAAACCCGTTTGGAACAATGCAACGCGTTCATTTGAACCCAAAGATGTGTTGCCTGTATCTCTTAGTGCAGATGGTCGAATTTTTGATGGCACTTTACCTGTTCCGAAATTACTCAATGAATCCTTTCAATTAATGTTCGAAAAGATGAACGAACGCATGAAGAGTCCATTGAAAGATAGTGACATAGCAGAAAATAATTACCAGGAAAAGGCAGACAAAATTGCTGAAACCCTATTAACTAAAGAAAAGATTAAACGTGGGGAAAAAATTGCCCACTATTTAGCGAGTAAAAAAATAGTACTCAAAGAAGCCCGTAGAATTTTTGGCGATGATATTGAGGATTTCGAGTTATATGGGGAAAAGTTATCTCAATACTCCGATTTTAAAAATATTGCCAATAATCTTTTACTTGATTATTTAGGATTTAATGCAGAAGAAGCAGCGAAAAATGAAAAGCTTACGCGCATGATCGATAAAATGTTGGCCGAAAATGTAGAAATGGGATATCGCATACTGTCTACCTTACAAACCCTATGGCTCGATTATGTAGATATTGAGGCGGTTTTTAATACTGCCTATAAAAAAGTAGCGCAAACGCGACTGATCAAATTGGCTAAATTTATTCCTACTATTGGTAAACGCTTAAAATACGAAGATCCTGATGAGTGATGATTTATCCGGGTAGCTGTTTTTGCTACTTTTGTCGATAAAGCGAGCTCTCATCATGGTTCTAACTAAACCATGTGTGAGCTGGATTGCGGATAGAAATGCCTGTATTGATGGTATCTGATACCGTGGAACAAAGCCACGGTATTAGGAGTGGAGTCCATCTACCTCCCCTTATTTCTTGAACTCTGGTTGTGGGTAACTCACTGGATAGGTGTTCTCTAGCGATTGTCCAGTATGTGGTTGGGCAAAAAAACCAGGGTATACGCTTGGTGCTGTCGGCCAAGAAACCGAAGTTGCATAAGGATTGCTTTCTCCTATCGGTGCGTTGTATAACGGAGCCGGAGGAGCGCTGGGTTCGAAACCAGGAACAAAGGGGGGCGGGAAGCTTTCATTGGGAAGCAACCGAACGGATGAAATAGGGATTCGTCGATTCAGTTCCTTTTGCATTGCGAGCAACTGAGCCCACATCCCCGAGCCTGGTTCTGGTTGGAATAACCCTCTTTTTACCGCAAAAAATTTACCTAAAGGTGTTTGTTTTGATAGTGCTTGATTAACCAATTCTCTCTTCATAAAGAGCGGCAAGGATTGAATATAGTTTAAAACACGCTCTTTATTGTTTCCATATTTACCTAAAGCGGCCAACGCTTCTGGTTCAAGGCACTCCTTTGATTTCACACGCCATTGGGAACAATCTATCGTATGCTCCTGTTTAATAGGGGGGAGATGCAATCGGCTTCCTCTAACCAGGATGCCTGCACTAGCAAAAACTAATAATGCTGCTGCGTCGCTGTCTATAGATTGTTGGTGTAGAAGATTATATAGAGGAGATTGCCCCGAGTGGTTTACTTTTTTAGCATTTACGCCCAGTTTAACTGCTAAAGAGATATGGCTTAGACAATTTGAAATAACCGCATGTTGCAGCAAATTATTGCCATAATTATCTTCCGTATCAACTTGTGCACCAGCTTGTATTAATACAGCGGCAGCCTCAAAATCTATGGGGTGATTATTCAATAAACATTGCAAGGGGGATAAACCCATTTTATTAGGTTTTTGAATGTCCAAGCCTAATCCTAATACTGCGGGAATCAGGGCATAAGCTTTGCAATAAATGATCAGATGCAGCAAGGTATCGCCATTTATATTGGGAGTATTAGGATTTGCTCCGGCCCGGATAAGGGCCGTGACTCCTGCTAAATTAAATTCTGATTGTGATAAATAATCTCTTAACTCGACATCATGACTCATTTAAATTTCCTTATTAGATGCTTAAAACGTATCGGTATCTATGAAATAACTGTTGTCGCTCCTCAAAATCTGGAGATTTACATTAAAATAATTGGTTCTTAAAAGAAAGCATTTAATACACCCCAATCTTTGTGTTTTTTATTGAAATTTTGATTACGTTTAATAATTAATACGAATATTTTAGATAATTAGCTATCTCTTTATGAGTTATTGATAACTATACTATAAATTAAATCCGCCAAAGGGGATTGGTATGAAAAAAGAGACTTTTAATAAAAAAATTATTCTGCTGGGATTTGGCTGTATCGGGCAAGCAATATTACCGTTATTGATTCATCGATTAAATAGTTCTCCATCACAAATTTTAATTATCACTGATGAGGATTCTGCAATTTCTCTTGCCAACAAATTTGCAGTTAATATTTTTATTCAAAAGATTACGCAACAAAATTATGCGGAAATTATCGGCAAGCAACTTGCATCAGATGATTTAGTTATTGATGTTTCTATAGGTATTTCAAGTGCGTCCATAATTGAACTTTGCAATGAGAAACAGGCATTGTATATAAATGCCTCTATAGAAGAGTGGGGTGAAAGTCTTTTTGAAAAAAATATTCCTGAAGAACGGACTAATTATTGGTTACGAGAAACTGTTTTAAAATTAAAAGGAACAATTAAGAAAACGGCTGTACTTACTCATGGTGCTAATCCTGGATTGGTTTCTCACTTTGTAAAACAGGCTTTATTAAATATGGCTAAGGATAATAATCTTCAAATTTCTATCCCAAAAAATCAATTGGAATGGGCTCAACTTGCCTCTACACTTAATATCAAAGCAATACACATTGCAGAACATGATACACAGGTGACACACTCCCCTAAAAAATTAGGAGAATTTGTTAATACCTGGTCTATCAATGGATTTATCGAAGAAATGAAACAACCTGTGGAAATAGGATGGGGTAGTCATGAACGCCATTTTCCTATCGATGGAAAAATTCATTCGCAGGGAGAAAAATCCAGTATCTATATAGAACGTCCCAGTGGAAGCTTTAAAGTTCGTTCTTGGACTCCAAGCTTTGGTCCTTATCATGGATTTTTAATTACCCATCCCGAGACCACCTCCATTACGAGTTATCTAACTTTGAAACACGATGATGAAATTTTATATAGACCCACAGTTCTTTATGCTTATTGTCCTTGTCCGGATGCCATTTTATCTATTTATGAATTACAAAGTAACGAGTGGATTCCCCAAAAAAATAGTCGCTTAATTGTAGACGAAATAGTGGAAGGAGTGGATGAGCTTGGTGTCTTACTTATGGGTAATGCTAAGGGGGCTTATTGGTTTGGTTCTACTTTGTCTATTGAATCAACTCGTGAACTAGTTGCTCATAATAACGCAACGAGTTTACAAGTTGTTGCGGGGTTGCTTGCTGGGATAATTTGGGCGATACAACATCCTAACCAAGGCTTGGTGGAGCCGGATGAGTTAAATTATGGCGAAGTTTTACAAAATGCATTACCTTATCTTGGGAAGGTAGGGGGTTACTATACTGATTGGACTCCCTTACAAAATAGAAAAAAATTATATTTCGAAGAATTGGATTTTTCAGACCCTTGGCAATTTATTAATATGCAGTCCAATAAGTAAATAGTGTTTCCTTAGACGCATTAACCGCCTAAAACTTTTCTGGATCGGCTGCCTCCCAATGAGCCCTGTAACTTTCCGGAATATCAGAACTTAATAGTTGTCCTGGTGTAAGGTATTCGTAGATCTCATTAAAAGACTTAACTTCTTGCACACTCACTCTTCTCATAATATGGTTGGGTTTCAAATCACTGGGATTGTCTAAGCCTAACGATCCGACCATTTCTAAAAAGCTTTTCATGGTATTTTTATGGAAATTTGCAACTCGGTATTTTTTATCATCCACTACTAAACCATATTGTAAGCGTTTGCTTTGCGTTGCTACTCCTGTTGGGCAGGTGTTGGCATTACATTGCTTGGTTTGTAAACAACCCGTAGCCAGCATCATTGCTCTTGCAGCATTACACATATCAGCTCCCAAGGCGATATTGGTGAGCAAATCAAAACCATTAGCCACCTTACCACTACAGATAATACGTACTTTATCGCGTACATTAATTCCTACTAAAGCATTATGCACAAAAACTAATCCAGCCTCTAAAGGGGTACCAATAAAATTGGTGTATTCCACGGGCGCAGCTCCAGTGCCTCCTTCGGCGCCGTCAACAGTAATAAAGTCAGGTAGGATGTTTGTTTTTAACATAGCTTTACAGATTGCAAGAAACTCGTCTCTGCGCCCAAGACATAGCTTGAATCCAACAGGTTTTCCATGAGACAAATCACGTAATTTTTTTATGAAATGGAGCAAACCAATGGGGGTACTAAACGCGGTATGTGCAATCGGCGATACTACATCCTGACCCATGGAAACTTTTCTGGCTTTGGCGATTTCTGCAGTAAGTTTAGCTGCTGGCAAGATCCCACCATGAGAGGGTTTGGCACCTTGAGAGAGTTTAATCTCTATCATTTTTACTTCTTTACGGTTTGCTTCTGTGGCAAATTCTTTTTCATCAAAATTACCTTGTGCATCACGACAACCAAAATAGGCAGTTCCTATTTGAAATACAATATCGCCCCCTTGTAAATGATAGGGGCTTAATCCCCCTTCTCCAGTGGATTGAGCAAAACCACCAATCATCGCTCCTTTATTCATGGCCATAATAGCCTTTCCTGACAAGGAACCAAAACTCATCCCGGAGATATTAAATCGGGATGCATTATAAGGTTGTAAACAGTCAGGGCCTCCAACGACAATTCTGGATTCTACTTCAGAATGATGTTTTGGTGCTAAAGAATGTAATGCCCATGTGTAGCCCACACTTAAAATATCCCGCTCTGTTCCATAGGGTATGGTGTCGCGCGTATTTTTGGCACGTTCATAGATAAGTGAGCGTGTCTCACGATTATATGGAAGTTCACTTTCATCAGTTGCAATGAAATATTGTTGGATTTCAGGGCGCAAGAACTCTAAAAAATAGCGCACATGGCCCAAAACTGGAAAATTACGTAAAATGGTATGTTTCGTTTGTACTAAATCATAGATCCATATGATTATAACGGGGATAAGAAAAGCAACAAACCACCTAATATCACTCAGCATAATAAAAAATGCGAGAGTAATTAATAGGGCTACTCCAAAGCCTATATACCATTGGCGTCTCATTTTTAGTCCCTTTAATGGATTATATTTAAGTAAAAATTAGCACGAACTTTACAGCAATTAAAATACGTTCAGAAAGACAACTAGTCTGTTTCTGTAATACTTTCTAATAATTCGCCATCAACCATTTTATTGATTTTATTTTCTAATGAAGTAATAAATTGAGTTACTTGATGTTGCTGATAAGCCTGCTTATTTTTGCATAATATTAATTCATGGCTTATATCAAGAGCAGCAAGTAGTAAAGTTTGCAGATTATCAAGTTGTTTTGATTTCTTTTTATTAATGAGGATTTGGTTATTTAATTTCTGTACTGCAAGGTGTAAATTAGCCTCTTCGCCTTCAGGACACTTTATTTCATAAGTTGCATTAAGCAATTTAATGGTGCATGTTTTCATATGAGTCATAATAATAGACCTTTATAATTCCAATGGATGCTAAGAATAGTAACAATTTTGCTTGCAAGCAGCAATTAGTAGGGTGAACGCTTGCATTAAATCGGTTATTATGGAGTTTACTTTAATAGATGAGTTGAATATGTCTGAGAAAGAACATTTGCATTTGCCTAATTATGGCGAATTTTCCAATAACATTAGTGTATTAAAATTACAGATATCTGCCAGTTTATTACATGGAGCGATGTGTGGCTATCTTTGTGCAGGCGCAGATATTCAAGGTGAGGCTTATTTGCGTGCCTTATTGAATAATAAAAAGGATGAAACCAGTCGCAATGCTGTTTTAGCGATGTTTGCTGTTTTTTCAATAAGCCAGCAACAAATTTGCAGCCTGGATTTTGGATTTGAAATGATGCTTCCTGATGAGTATGAACCCTTATTGGTACGGGCACAAGCTTTTAGTGAATGGTGTCAAGGGTTTATTGAGTCGTTGAAACTTGCAGGTATTGGTGTCGAACGATTTCATGACGAAGAAGCACAAGATGCATTTCAACACCTTATCGAGTTTGCCGAGCTTGACTGTGACACCATAGATGTGGGTGAAGATGATGAACGTGCATTGATGGAAGTGAGCGAATATACTCGGATGGCAGTGCTGCGTTTGTATAGTGACTTGGTGATGGGTGAGCCTAGTGGAAATTCTGGAATAACGCATTAATAAAGGATTTTGATATGATTTCTCAACAACAATATCAAGCAAGAAGAAGAGAGTTAACGCAAAAATTGCCTGAAGGAAGTATTGCAATTATCCCAGCAGCTCATGAGTCTATACGTAATGGAGATGCGCATTATCGTTTCCGTCAAGAAAGTAACTTTTATTATTTAACCGGCTTCAATGAACCTGAAGCAGTGTTAATACTGATCTCGGGCTTAGATCCGCAGAGTATTTTATTTAATCGGCCACGCAACCCATTGGAAGAACAATGGACAGGGAAACGTTTAGGCCAAGAGGGTGCTTTGTCTGAATTAGGTATGGATGCTGCTTTTTCTATAGGGTCTATTGCCGACGAATTGCCTAAATTATTAAGTGGGAAAACAGCAATTTATTACGCTCTTGCGCGAAATTTAGATGTTGAAAAAATAATGATGCAGGCCTTGGAAAAAGTGAAAGGTCAGGTACGTCGCGGTGTAAAAGTACCTGAGCAATTGTGTGATTTAGAACCCATCTTAGGTGAAATGCGGTTATTTAAAAGTGAGGCTGAATTGGAGCTAATGCGTCGAGCAGCACGTATTTCTGTTAAAGCCCATGAACAGGCTATGCGCCGTTGTAAGCATTTGGAGTATGAATATCAGTTAGAAGCGGAACTTATTTATGAATTTAGCCGTCAAGGCTGTCGTAGTGTCGCTTATGATCCTATTGTTGGGGGAGGTGAGAATGCGTGTATTTTGCATTATACGGATAATAATAAACCCTTACGCCAAGGCGATCTGGTTTTAATTGATGCGGGTGGTGAGTATGAAAATTATGCTGCTGATATCACGCGAACTTTCCCGGTAAATGGGAAATTTAGTTTGGAACAGAAAAAAATTTATGAATTAGTGCTTAGGGCACAAAAATCAGGAATTGCGGCAGTGAAACCAGGGCTTCCGTGGAATGAAATACAACAAATTATGTTACGTATTTTAACAGAAGGCTTATGTGAATTAGGAATTCTGCAAGGAAATGTAGACGAATTGCTTGCTAAAGAAGCCTATAAACCTTTCTATATGCATAATTCAGGGCATTGGTTGGGCTTGGATGTACATGATATTGGTCTTTATAAAATTAATGGTGAATGGCGTCCTTTGGAACCGGGGATGGTTTTAACCGTAGAGCCTGGTTTATACATTAGTCCTAACACACCTGGAGTAGATGAACGCTGGTGGGGTATAGGAGTACGTATTGAAGATGATGTAGTCGTGACTAAAACAGGCCATGAGGTAATAACTGCAGCTTTGCCTGTAGAGGTGCATGAAATTGAGGCATTAATGCGTGATTAAAAAAGAAATTGATATACTGGTTATTGGTGGGGGATTAACAGGTGCAACTTTAATGCTTGCTTTGCAAGGATTAGGTTATCGAACCTTATTGGTAGAAGCAAAACCATTTAGTGATAAAATAAAGCCCGATTTTGATGCTCGTTCATTAGCGTTATCACCCGCTAGCCGACGCATACTTACTATGCTTGGAGTTTGGGAACATCTTAAAGCCGATGTAACGCCTATAGAGATGATTCATGTTTCAGATCAACATCATTTCGGTGTTTCGCGCTTACAAAGTCAAGCGCATGAACCTTTAGGTTATGTGGTTGAAATGCAGCATATAAACCAGGCTTTGCATCAATTAGTACCTCAAGATCAGCTTATAGCTCCCGCAACATTACAGTCTTTAGATTATGAGAAATCCTTGGCGACCGTCCATACTGACTTGGGGGAAGTTACTATTGCGGCTCGTTTTATTGTCGCGGCAGATGGAACCCAATCGGGGGTGCGCCGTTTTTGTAATTTATCGACGAAGGTGAAACAATACAATCAGCATGCCCTTGTTGCTAATGTAGGTTTACTCAAGCCGCATCAGCAACGTGCCTATGAGCGATTTACAGCTCATGGTCCATTAGCGCTCTTACCCATGCAAAACGATCGAATGTCTTTAGTGTGGGCAATGCCTCCTAAGGAGGCAGCGCATATGTTGTCTTTATCGGACACAGATTTTTTAAGACAATTACAACACGCTTTTGGATATCGTGTAGGTCGTTTTGATAAAATAGGTAAACGTTTTTCTTATCCTCTGCAGCAAGTTTTAATGCCCCAGCAAATTCGCTGGCCGATTGTTTTTGTGGGTAATGCAGCACATACATTACATCCTGTTGCAGGCCAAGGATTTAATTTAGGTCTTAGAGATGTGGCAATGTTAGCACAATGCATCGCAGAGCAAGGCTTGACCGCAGAAATGCTGTTGCATTATGCGCAATTAAGAGCACACGATCAAAAAGTAATTACTTGCTTTACTGATGGTTTAATTCAAGTATTTACCAGCCGTTTACCCGGTATCGGTTTGATGCGGGGTTTAGGATTGATGGCACTGGATAATATTCCTGTATTAAAAAATCTTTTAGCACGATATGCACGCGGTTTTGGGGGAGCTATTCCCGATTTAGTGTGCGAAATTGCTCTAGCTGAGGCACAAAAACACACTCCGCTTAAACTTTCGGAGACAAAATGAGTCTGGAATTTAATGTACTAGTAGTAGGTGGTGGCATCGTGGGATTAGTTTCCGCTTTAGCTATGGCGCAACGTGGCTATACGGTGGCTATTATTGATGCAGGGTCATTAAAAACGGAGACCTCAGGTGTTGATACTCGTGTTTATGCTATTAATCATGCCTCACAAATGCTTTTACAACAATTAAATGTTTGGCACTATTTAGAGCAATCAAGGATTTCTCCTTATTGTCGCATGCATGTTTGGGACTCAGTAAGTGGTGCGCATATTGATTTTGATTCACGCTATGTTGCTGAGCAAAATTTGGGCTTTATCATGGAAGAGTCAGTGCTTAAGAGAGCTTTATTCAAAGAAATTGCGTTGCATCCTACAATTCATTTATTTCCAGATAGTTTTGTGGAGGAAATAAAGTTTGATGATGATGGGGTTACGGCAAGCAACATGAAGCAAAGCTGGAAAGGGCTGCTCTTAATGATCGCAGATGGAGCTCAGTCTCCAATACGGAAAAAACTAAAAGTTGCATTAACCTGTTGGTCTTATGACCAACAGGCTTTGGTTGCAACCGTGTTTACTGAAAAGAAACACAAGCAAACTGCTTATCAAGTGTTTCACCCTGATGGTCCCTTGGCATTTTTACCTCTTGCAGATCCACATCAATGTTCCATAGTTTGGTCCACTAAGCCTAATCATGCGAAAGAATTAATGAGTCTCTCTGATCACGAATTTAATAAATCACTTACCCAGGCTTTTGCGAAGCGATTAGGTAAAGTAGAAGTCATTAGTGCGCGCCATCAATTCTCTTTATATATGAGGCATGCACACCAATATGCAGGTAAGCGTTGGCTGCTTCTTGGGGATGCAGCACATACAATTCATCCTTTGGCGGGTTTAGGCTTAAATGTTGGATTAGCGGATGTAAATTCTTGGCTTCAGTGCTTGGATGCTTTTTCTGGTGGCCTTTGTTCGAAAAAGGCATTAGGTGCTTATCAACGCGAACGTAAGGCAGCTGTATGGCAAATTATATTGCTTATGGAAGGATTTAAACGCTTATTCGGTAATTCCTTTGGGCCTGTAGTTAGCTTACGTCGTTTAGGCTTAGGATTTTGTAATGGATTTACCCCTATAAAGCGCTTATTTATTCAACACGCCCGAGGCGTGTCATCATATTGAACGGATATTAATTTCATTAGGATCTCGTCATGTCTCGCATTTATTGCGAATCCATTATCTCATTATAGGGCTCATGAGGTAGAGGAGTATTTATCGGATGGGCTCTCAGATACGTTTTCTTTTTCTCCATTAATAAAGGATTGTAACCGGTTTTAAAAATCTATTTTGCTGTGTGTGGCCACTTTTTTGGGTGTGAGATCTTCCTCTGATTTTTTGATATCTTCAGCCGTAAAGGGGGGATAATTTAACCAGTTACCATCACTCATGATTTGATGTAACTGTTGATATTCTTTTGCCAGATCTTTGGGTAAAACAATATTTTTTTGATTCATTTGTATGGTTTTATGACCAAAAAAAGTATGTTGGTAATTGTTGCTTAAAATGGTATCTATACGTTCGGCGATTCTAGACTCCGCTATTAAATAATTCACAATGGATTTTTCAATTTTTTTAAAAAAATCCTGCGTGACTGGTTGCTGGATGGTATTGTTATTTGAATTGGTTTGCATTGGCGCAGGCTTGCTGTTGTCGTTGGCTGAAGTATGGCGTTGCTTCATCATCGATGTGATCGCGAGCAGACGAAATTCATCGAGCCGCAACTCATTTTGATTCATACTAAAATTATCAGGAATTGCATTTCCAAGATATCCAATTCGAAAATTTTGATCAAATGCATTATTGTTTTTAAATAAAAGTACAGCACGATACAAAGCATTAATTTCTGGGAGATAATGGCCGCTGTAATTGTTAATTTTAACTATTTTACCTCCTTGGAGATCCACTTCTCCTGCAAACATCAGATGATTTCCTGCATTGAACGACGAATGATGAAACAGCATGCTTCTACTGCTTTCTTGATCTTCGGAGGCAATATAGATCTGTCTGGATGGAGTAATAGCAAGAAGATAATGACCGTCCTGAATCAAAGAATCTGTTTTTTTATTATAAACTTGTCCATTAATGATGGTAGCCTCAAATTTTTGGCGTTGTTCTTCGTCAAGATAAATAATTTGTTGAACATTTTGATGATCAAAGCTGTCGAAACTGGCTAACCACTTAAAATAGCTTGGTGCGCCAGGTGTATCCATCCAGGTTGAAAAAAGCTCTGGTTTTCTGTGAATGGGATCTGAGAGTTCGATAAAGTATTTGTTATCCATGTGTCCAGGTTGTTTCATAAAATGAAAAATATCGATTAGCCGTTCTTTGGGTGTCCTTGCAGCAATATTTTTTAATTGAATTTGGTAGTTTTTTTTGCTGGTAATATAAATAACATCGGCTAATTGTGTATACAGTTTATCTACTTCTTCGAGCACTTTCGGTTTATATTGTTCTTTATTCATAAAAATATGGTTACATGTTTGCTTTATTTCTTGTAATATTTTTAATCGATTGTGAAGATCATCAGAGGAGATGGTCTCATAGCGCTGAATTGCATTTAAAAAATCTGGATTAATCTCTGTTATGGGCACTGATTGCCAATATTTAGAAGTTAAAATTTCTAAATTTTCCCCGTATTTGGAGAGCGTCTCCTTTAAATCCTTCAAATGTGTTTCTAAAAAAGGTAGGGCGCTATTTAGTGTATGCGGATTGCTCTGTATTAATTGCAAAAGGTCATGGGACTTGTCAGCAATGGCGCAAATTTGTCGAGTATCTTTTTCAGTTATAGCCTTTTGTAATTCAGGTAGTAAGCATCTACGGTAATAAGCAAGTTGACATGCAGGATCACCTGCATTTGAACCCAGTTTATAGTAATGCTCTACTTTGCCTTTTTCTTCTTCACTTAAGTGTGCAATATTAGCGAGATGATAATAGGCCAGATAACACCCTGATTGCGCCGCTTTTTGGTAATATTTTTGTGGAGGAATTTTAGCGTTTTCAATCTGATTGTCTTCGTAATAAAGCCCTTGTGCATAGAATTGCAATGGTTTAAGTGTGAGGTCATATTCTCCATGGAGTATTCTCTCAAATAATTCCTTAGATTCTTTTTGCATGTCCTCCGCAACCTGCTTTTTTTCTGGAGTTTGGTGCTTAATTAGCCGCGCCGAGGTAGCAAGAATTTGTGCATGATAATAATCGAAAATGGGATTTGGCATATCATTGGGTTTCTTACATAGCAAAAAAGCTTCCTGCATTTCCTCAGGTGGCATTTGAATGGATTTAAGATAGGTTGCGGAAATTTTTTGAGCATCTTTCAGTGCTGTTTGTAATAATCTTAGTTTATCGATATTTACGGAGATTTCTCTGATTTTTTGAGGAATATCCATATTATGATTTTGATGAACAAAGCGGTTAATCTCAGCAATTACCTTAATGGCTTTATCAAAATCCCCCTTGGCAATCTCATCCTTATAAAGCGTCATTAAACCAGAATAAAGTACTTTTTCTTGGCTGATAGAACCAGCCTTTTGATATGCCCGAATGGCTTCAAAAAAAGAAGGATGTGATGAGACAATAAGATTTGAGCTGGTTGCTTGTGCAAAAAAATGATCCCCTATTTTGTCCCAAGCTTTCACGCTACCGAAACTAACGGCATCCTTATAATCAACCATTGCCTGCCGAGGATGTTTTTTTATATCACGAAAGCCTTGGTCATGAATAATTCCTCGCAAATAACTGACTTGCGCTTTAACGGGTAAGGGAGCATCCGTTATATTTGCTTCGATGATACTCTTCATGACTAATCTTGCATATTGATAGTTAGATGAAGGAGTTGCCAGCCATCCTTGAATTTGTTTTTCCAGTTTTTCGAATAGACTTTGTAACAGTTCTTCATCTCCGCCCTGGCCAGCATAGGAGAGAATCTCGTTAAAAAAAGATTCAAAATTTTGCATGTCTGTCAAAGGTACATTTTTTCCCATTTAAATACTCTGTGTAAGTACATCATTGATAATATTTAAGCATTAAGATAAATATTTTTACAATGCAATTTATTTATATCTCATATCAATTGGCCTGATAAAGGAGTAGTTGTTTAGCAGAGGACTATCGTGACGTTGCAATAAAAAAAACATCGATTTATTATTTTACATAATAAAACATTTGATTTTATTAGGAAATTTAGTTGATCTTGCTTGCTTTAAGGTGAGGAGAGTTATTAAATGACACCAGCAAAAGACTTACCAATGATCATTGAAAAATCACAAGATAAGATTGAGATCCTATCTGAAAAATCAGTGGCATAGCGTGATCTGGACTGTTTTTGCTTGTATTCGACTACTTGACGCATCTGAACAAAATTAAAACTACCTGGCTCAGAATATTTTATAAAAAAATTAAGACAAATTTCATTGCGAGACATACCTATCCGTTGTAACTTAAATTTTCGTAACCTATATCTGTACGGGCATAGGGAGCTTCGCTGAATCTTATGCAATACAAAATAGATTAAAATTCTATCAAGTACAACACATCCTAATTCATATAAGACTTATCGTTCGATTTTTCTATTTTTACTATTGAATCTTGAGTCAATACAGAAGTTAAATCATTGGCTTGTTTTTGTATCTCTTTTATAGGAGACGAGAAATGCTTTACTTCAGAGTGAATCAGTTGAGCACCAGATTTTTTCATCAGAGGTACCACTTTTTTAGGACTAGGGCTAGCTGGAATTTGCCCTACAGCGTCTTTAAGCTTCGTTGTGATATCCATTGCTGCGCTGAGGGGCTCTTCAAACACCTCTTTACTAAATCCCGACGTAAATAAGCGACTAATAAAGTTTTTAATTTTAACTAGAACGTCTGTCAATGAGAAAGGTGTAGTTTGCTCTTTAATTTGGATCTCAGTACAGAGTTGTACACATTCATTTTTAAATTCTTGGTTCTTTATTGTTCCTGTGTTCCAATTTTTATAGAGCACATTAAGTGATTTCAGTTGTTCTGGATATTTTTCTTTACTTTTAGGATCTTGATTGAGTTGATTAATAAGCACACCACAAAAGTGGAGCGTTTGTCTTTGCTTTTCTTCGCGCATACTTTGTTCTTGAACTTTCTGAACTAACTCTTGATGCATCATTGATTTTGTAGCAATCCCTTGAGTATATTCCTGGGCTTTATGAAATTCATGATCAGTGTCGTCAATAATCGCGTAATCTAATTTAATATTTGCTTGAGTAAAAATGGATTGAATGTATGCGTCTTTAAAGATATCGATGACTTCTTTATAGCTGTGGTAACCGTCTTTAATGTAGGCTGAAGTCCATAACATGACGATATTATTTATTTTCTTCTCAAGATTTGGATCTGTTTTATGTTTATCCATGTATTTTTGTAGCACCACAACTAAGGAGTAAGTTGTACCTGATAATGAGGCTACAAAGGGAACTTGAGGATTGGTTTTTGAGTAACCACCAGCCTTTTTTTCATCTATGGCTATTTTATCTATCTTTTTAATCGGGACTGTATTGTCTGCAAAATTAGGAGAATTTGGTTTCATGATACCAGGGTTCGCTGTTAGGACTTGTCCTAACTCTTCTCTGGAGCGATCTTTTTTCTGATAGATTGCTGATTGATCCTTTAATCCTAGTTCGACATTATCATTTAGCATCACGAACGCTAAAATTAGCTTTCGTGCTTCTTCAAAGGTATTAATTTTGGTGAGATCATTGACTGTGTATTCAGGTCTTACTTCGTTATATGCCTCATTCAATTCATCAAAAATGGAACAATCAAAATCTTTTCTCAAGATGGATTCCAGATGTTCTGCGTACAAGACTTCATAAAATCGTCGGCTTTCATTGTCTTTAGGATTGCTTGTTATCTGGGAGGATTTAGTTATTAAACGTTGGACAAGGTTTGTACCTAATACTGTTTCATTCTCTTGACACAGCCTTAAAATATTTTCTATAGCCTTTTTATATTCCTGTTCCAAATAGTATTTTTGGATTTGTTTCGAAAAAGCAGGGTAATTGTCATTATTACCTAATTTTTTTTCAAGAAACTTAGTCGAAAGTAAAATGAAATCTGACTCATCTAACTTAGGATAATCTAAGGCCAAAAGAAGACTACTTTCAATTTTCGTATAGGACATATGTAAAACGCTAAAAAATAATTAATAAGTTTAAATATAGATCATTCAAAGTTTACCGGATATATTAAGCACGGAGAGCATTAAATATAAGATATCTTTTTTGACTACATATTGGCCTAAATGATAACATATGGATCATTTCATTGGAAGTCTGCTTTTTAATCATTTTTATACGCAAGAGGAAAACAAAATGCCGAATTTTACGGAAACTCCGAATCCAGCTAAACCAGGTATATTTAATATCCAATTAACTCGATCGGCAGTTGGCAAACCAAAACCTGACTTTACAGATAAAAAAAATCCAGTTGTTGTTTATTACCCAGAGAGTGTGTTACAGGGCTTTCAGGCAATCATTAAAGAAAGTGGCTTGTGTGGACAAGAGTTCTATAATCCTTTCACAGAAGAGATGGAACGATTTCCCGAACATCCTACCGAATTTACTGCAAGACATTTACAATTTTTAGCACGTAATGAGAGCAGCAATGTGAGTGGTATTATGGATTGCGACTTATACGGAGGACTCCTGACTGAAGATCAAATTGCACGTATTCGATGTTTAGTTAAAGGATCCGCCGTTATTGGTAAGGTTACAGCAACTAAAGTATATGGCTTTGGACGCAAAGTAGAGGACTTGCCAAAACCAGAAGATGTAATTGTTATTGATCAAATTGGACTTCAGTGGCAAGGCGATCTGCGAAATACAGGTGGGATGTTTTTTTATCCTGAAGACTCAGAGAGTGAAAAGTTACCCAAAGATTATGCGGTATGGCAAAATGAAATGTTTTTTCAGATGTATGGTGTTGAGAGACGAGATAAACCATCTAAAGAAAATATATTGGAGTTGCAATGGGGGCCAAGCTTAGATAGCGACTTAAGAGTACGTGGGGTGCTTGATTTAGATGGTGTGCGTTGGGGCGTTATGCATGAATTTCATCAAGCATTGGCAGGTTTGGTTAATTACAGTCAAACCCTCCCAGAAGATTCAAACCCAATTAATTTTAAATTTCTTAAAGCAGGAATGGGATTTTTTAGTGCAGGACTTTATGATCTTGATTTTAATTACCCATTCACCGCCCTTCAAAATGATGGTCTTGCACAAGTCGAATTAGCTCGGTTAAAAGGAATATTGGCTGCTTTAGAGAGTTACCCTTCTGATACCGATTTCGGTAAGGTTAAACGCTTGAATTTGCCTTTTAGTGCTTTAGTACCAGAGAATGCAAGCCCAGAAGTTGCAAAACAATATGCAGTAGTTCTTCAATCAATAAAAAATGAATGTCGGCGATTAACCTTGGAATGGGGTGCGGATCGCATAGAAGATGCTTTAGCTCCTGTACCAGGATATATTAATGCGGTAACAAATTGTGCTGATCCGCATGCGTTGATTGGAAATGAAGGTAAATACTCAAGTGTTGATGCAGCGATTGCCAGTAATATTCCCAATATTCATTTGCTTAACTCAGCATACAACGCCCATATCCATTGTTACTCATTAGCTCCCGGATTTACTATGCCAAAACGCAGCAAACCTGAAGTGATGCTGCAAACGGATGTTTCTTTGTTTGGGTATGTACAAAAACTAGCCGCAGGCTTCGTAGATAGTTTGACTAAAAAAGCACCTATTCCTGAACAAAATGTGAGGGTGAAACCCAATAAAGTAGGTTTTTTTGAGCCTGTATCTACTTCAAAAAAAGAGGACACTGAAAAAGGAACGAAAACAATACCTGAGGCGACACTGGAAGGCGGCCTAAATATCAGGTAATCACCGCAAATGCATCTTCCTCGATTAACTGAATTAATCGAGGATTTTTTTGGAGAGGTGCTTTAATCAAATGATAAAGACATACAACGAGAGGGAGCCGCATACACGGCTATGATAATGGACTAACTCCATAGAGAATTATAGAGTGCGTCATTTCTTTATTTTAAGCGAGAAAAACTCTCACGACTAAAGGCTACTTTTTCTGCGACTGACTCGTGGGGGTATTGATGGTATCGGGCTTCAATAGTGCGGTACCTTTTCAACCCTCCTTCTCTATTTGCAATTTGAATGTTTAACCCTGGACGGGCATTGAGTTCGAGCATCAAAGGCCCTTGTTCTTTATCAAGGACTATATCAACGCCAAGGTATCCTAACCCGGTTAATTCATAACAACTAGAAGCAATTTCGAGTATTTTATTCCAATAAGGTACTTCTATGTCTACTATGGAATTCAAAGTGTCTGGATGATAATCAATGATGTCATTATGATATACGCCACCTAAAGTTTTTCCGGTGGTAAGATCAACTCCTACACCAATAGCCCCTTGATGCAAATTAGCCTTTCCTCCTGATAGTCGAGTAGGAAGACGTACCATCGCCATCGCAGGATAACCCAATAAGCTAATAATTCGGATATCAGGAATCCCTTCGTAACTGACTTCCGCAAATACAGGATCAACAACTACCCGTTTCTCTATAATCGCGTAATCTGAGGAACCTCCAAGACTATATGCGCCTGACAGCAAACAAGATAAATGATAGCTAAGCTCTTGGGTTGTTGTTAATTTACCGTTAATTTGCCGATAACGTCCATAGACTTTATCCTTAAAAACCAAGATCCCATCACCACCAGAACCCCGAGCTGGCTTGACTACAAAATCATTATAAGGTGTCAAACGTTCTTCGATGGTTTTAATTTGTTGTTCTGTTTCAATAATATCGTATAAAGGGGGTACTGCAATTCCTGCTTTTAAGGCTAATTTTTTTGTTTTTAGTTTATCATCAACCAAAGGAAATAATTTTCTAGGGTTATAACGCAATACAAAATCAGTATTACGCTGATTGATGCTCAAAATCCCATGATTTTTTAAACGACGAAACAGGGTAATCATTCTACATGTCTCGCTAGTGATTTGAATCGTTTTAATTCGAACAAGCGATAGCCTCTATATTGTCCAAACCATAAAATCAAAGCTAATAAAATCAAAAGCAGTTCTGGAAAAGCAAAAATCAAATACTGTAATGGTTCGTAGCTCATTGCCCAGTAAGAGATGACTGCTGCAACCAGGCTTCCAATACCTGATTTTATCGCTTCGGAAGCACCGCGCTCGTCCCAAGTAATGCACATGCGTTCTATAGTCATAGTTAAAATGATCATAGGGAATAAGGCTACGGATAACCCCGCATCGAGTCCAAGGCTTTGACTAATTACACTAATAAAGATCATTAATAAAATGACAACAGTCAGAATCGCGCCAAGTCTTGGCACTAGAAGCAGTCTTAATTGATCCAAGTAAAAACGTGCTAATAAACCGAAAGAAATAATGATAACAAAGAGTGAAATTCCCCATACTACGTGAGTTTCTCTAAATGCTAGGGCGATTAAAACGGGCATAAAAGTCCCAAAGGTTTTAATTCCAATAAAATTACGCAGAATTAAAATAATAAAGGCACCTATAGGAACGGTTAATAAAATTTTATAAGTTGCTTGGACATTGACTGGAAGTTGTAACAATGAGAAACGTAATAATTGTGAATCTGATTGCAATCCTCGTGATTTAGCAATACTTAAGGCATTGATGGGAGTAGGGGAAACCGTTAGAGTAAATTGAGCTTTTTTTCCCCCGACTACATCAAAAACAGGTTCATTTCCATATTGCCAAATAAGAAAATCTTTAGGCAGTCCTGCCCCACCTGTTTTAGGATTGATATAAATCCAATTTTTCCCATTAAAAACAGCGAGAAATGAATTTAAATCCGCTTTACTTTTTTGGGATAAATAAATTCCCTTCACAGGAACGGCATAAATTTTAGACTGATTTAAAATGAGGGTTGCGGCGCTAATGATGTGTTCATCATCAAAGTTATTTCCGGTTAATAATTTGGCATTCCCATCTCTTTTATTCAGTTCTTTAATTGTGCTTTGTGCAAAGGTTTTAATGTCTGCAGAAGATTGCCTCACTTGATTGGTAATAGTTTCTACCGCTGATTTTTGATTTTCCTCCAGAGGTTGTGACTTTACTGCTGGTGGTGTTCCCAATGGTGATTCATTTGTTTCTGTTTGACGGAAAATTGCTCGATAATATAAGGACTGTTGACCATTCGCTCGTCTTATTGCCCAAACCGTTTCTCGATTATCACCGTTCAAGTTGGTTGTAACTCCATAGTTTCTTGAGACAAAATATTCATCTAGAATCGCAAAATGAGGGGGTAAATAAGGAATATTAAAGCTTGCTTTAATTGGGGTATTTGGCTCTGCAACAAAACGTAAATTGGACTCAACCATCCAGCTGTTTATGGTTTCAGTATCTGTTAACGGCACATCAAGTACTAAATGCCTGTATAAAAAAATCCCTGCTCCTAAGATAAATAAGGTAAATATCAGTCCATAAACGTGACGTGTATTATTTTTCATTGTTTCTTAAGACTCTTATTTCTTTTTTAAAGTAAACGTGAGAGCAGGATCAACTGCACCATTAAACGCAATGATTGCATCTCTTCCTAATAGAAGGGGGTAGAGAAAACGTTTGCGATTGGTTAAGTTAACTTTAATTGTTCTTACCTTATCGCCAAGTTGCATACTGAGTAGTACTACGGGACGTTTAATTGGCGCATGTGCCAAGATCTCTGAACCATGTTCTCCTTCGCGAACTTTGATTTTCACTCGACCTTTATATTCTGCCTCGAATTGGTAATCCCCGCTTTTAGTAGGCACTGTAAAGCGTAAATAGGCTATACCTTTTTTGGTAATTTCGGTAATATTGGTTGCATTTAATGATGCTGATTTAGCACCAGTATCGAGTTTTGCTGATAGAATTAAGTTCTTTTCTGGAAAAGATACTTTTTCAACATAACCATAAATTTGTGCTTCATTTGTTGCCATAACAGGTCCAGTCATTAATAACACAAAAATAAAGAGAGCAAGTGTTGATCTCATTTAATCATCGTTCCTAAGTTGTTTTTATTATTAGTGCGATATCGTAGCAGGTTTTGCCGCTTAAGTCACAACCGTAAGTAGGTTTACAACATATTTTTTGTACGTATTGAGTGTGATATCATGGACAATGGCCAATAAATTTGTATTTTTTTGACCCAGGATGAAACTATTATTGACATGAAGATCAATTATACATATAATCCGCGCCATCGTAACTGATGGTCTCTCTGCGTGTAAGCATGTCTCGTAAGAGTAAAGATTCAGCTCCAAAATCAAAACAACTTATTTTTCTTTTAGCTATTGCTGGGCGCATCGACGCGCAAAGCAGACTTCTAGCTCAAAAGCTAGATAAGAATCGGTATGTTTATCATGCCTACGCAATTTTAGATTCTCTCAGCTCTTCCTACAGCATGCTTAAATGGTTTTTTGAAGTATGCATGCCCAGCAACGATCCAGACGTAATGCACGATATATTAACTTCACCTGAAGGTATCGCCGCAGCTACAGCGGAAGCACTTTTTTTAGTTTCTTTTTCTTTTTTAGCAAGTGTTTATGATGGCGAAGAAAAAAATCCAGTTAAAAAATTCATAGCAAGTGCTTGGCCTTATTTTCGGGATGTAATGAAAGGCTTAAAAAATGCATACAAAGGCTGGAAAAGTGCCATACAAGTCTTGGGCATTATCACTGAGACAGATCTTAAGTATATGGTTGTTCCTGTAGGACTTGTATTAGGTGTTTTAGCTGCAGCAAATCGACTTTGGATACGAGGTATGCTTGAGTCGCGTAAGAAAAAAATGAATCAGAACAAAGAGCTTTTAATTGAAATCCAGCAATTAAGCTCGTTAACACCTTTAGATCGCGAATATTATTTATCACGAATTGCCCATCAGGATGAAGAAGAACGCATACATGCGTACTTGGCGGTCGGCGTTGGTGGTTTGCTTGATGGCTTATATCTCTACATAGGGGTAGCTAGCCTTTCTGTTCTTGCTCCTCCTCTTTTTCTCGCCATGACAATACTTAGTGCTGTTTATGCATTGTCCTGTGTTATTACGCGAATTTATGAAGAATATGATTTTCAATTGCGTTTGATGGTTACCCAAACCAAATGCCAACTCGCGCTTGTAACTAAAGAAATGGAGCTTACTTATGCGAAGTTACTTTCTTTGGAAGAAAAAAAAGAAAAAACTATTGAAGATAAACTGGAAATTAAGCGCTTGAAAGCGGAAGTCTGTGGACTCCTGGACAACTTTGAAGCATTGCGCCAAACCTTAAAAAATCAGACAACCCATAGCTATTTGACTGCTGGTTTGTTAGGAATGAAGTATGGTTTATATGCCTATGGTGTGTTAACCAGTGTTTTATTTATGGTTTCTTCAGTATTTTTAGTGACTGCGACTGTATTTCCTCCTGCCTTGTTAGCTGCATTTATAATCTCGGGCTTAGTGTTAATGGCAGGGTTTACTGCGTACACCTTAAGAGCCCATTCTCAGCATCTGAAAAAACAAGCTAAGGCACAAGAGGAGGAGCATCCCTACAAGCAGCTAATTGAAATGAAAAAAATATAGAGGCTGATGAAGAAACGGCGGAAATTTTAACTTCTGATCGTTTTGGAACCTCCTTAAAAGATGGCCTTGCTCTTGATCCATCACCACAATATTTTTTTCAAGAGTGGTTTGAAGTGTTTCGTTCATTGGCATCGGGTATTTCTAAAGGAAAAAGCTTTTCTAATTTTGCGACAACCCCTCTGCAAGAGGCTGATTCCGAAGGACATTACCATGATACGCCACTGATAGGCGTTTTAGCTATCGCAAATGCTGTATTGTTTTCTATAGTTTTGGGCCTTAGGGCTTTGGCTCGAGGATTGGGGCGTCCTCCTTTAGGGCAGGTCAATTCACGCAATGTGAAGCAACCTGATGTGGTTGAGTCGTCATCGGATGACATAAAAACCAAGTCTCTAGGGGAATCAAGCGAACCTTCTAAGAAAAAAGCGCCTGATTCCCTGTCGAGAAATGAACCTTCCATAGCAAACATGGGCTTTTTCGGCTCAAAACTTAAAAAAACCTCCCCCAAGACAAACCCCTTGCCCATGCAAAGAGTGAAGTCGATTTATCTTCATTCGAATCAGCTAACGGCGGTATAATTCTGGGTTTAGATTAGGATCGTTGTACATTTTAAATTGATGATAGATGCGGAACGTCCGTTTTTTTGCTCGCACTTCCACCAGCAGCTCCTCAAAACATTGAGATAATTGTTCTAATTGTTGATGAATGATTATTAATTTGTTAGAGCAGTTTTGGCGATGATCCTCGGTTGCATCAGTACGCTTTGTCTGTAGGGACATATGATAGGATTTTAACGATAAAATAGAGAGTCTATCGATAATCATACCTGGTGATTCTGAATTGACAGGACAAATATTGAATTCGGCGGGTTGTAACTGCTTGAAAAGCCATTCATCCATAGCTTCCATGCGATTATTCCGTAATTGATTGAACCTATCTATTTCGCGTTTTGCCTGGTATACAAACTCATAACCTAAGTCATCACGACGTGCTCGGTCTTCAGCATGCCATAGTTGAAAATTAAAGGCGTGATTTTCTTCAACTAATCGATAGAAGTCCTCTTGTTGAAAAATTATGTCTGATGCTTTCCAAATGGTAATGGCGTTTTGGTGGAGATTGGTTATTTCTGAAACTTTAATACTAACTGGCATTTTTTATCCTATCTATCAAAAAATGATACCAGTTTAACCCATACCTTATTTTGTCACAATTTGAGTTTTTTACAACGATGGATTTTTGTAGAAACAATCAAACAGAATAGAAGATTTGAGTACAAAACCGCATTTTGACACCTCCCCGACGTTTGAATTCATACTTGTGCAAGGGATTGGAATTTATATTGGCATTGAAATAAAGTACAACGCATAGGCAAATGAAGTATTTTAGTATTCAAATTTAGGTGCATTTACCTAGAAGAAACACAGAAGTTTGAAAAAATTTAAGAGAGCGTTAGAGAGACAAAGCACTGCTTTGTCCCACTAGAAACTAAGCGACTAATGTTAAACCAAACTGTAGTTGATTTGTGTACAAATGATTCAAACTTAATCCACTATTCATGGTTTGTCCATCTGCTGCGGCAAGATTACTTTTACCCCAGTCCGCGAACTCATAGCCTATGCTTGCGTATAAGGATGTTGTAATGGCTCTTTGAATGCCCGCACCTACTGTATAGGTAAAGGAGGTCTTCGTATAGCCATTAAAAGGAGGAGCAGGTACCTCTTCAAAAATTTTAGGCGTAATGACAAAATTATGAGAGTGGTTAAATCCTACGCCAATGCTGCCACTGACATAAGGTTGCACCAATTTCATTCCGGCGGCTAAAACTTTACCTTTTGCAGCAATATGCTGATGATTCACGTAGTAACGGTAAAAATAGTTATTAAAATCGGGATCGGCATCCTCCCATATATCCCCAGTTAATTTAGCATCGCTACTGGCTGCTAAAGCTAAACCAATTTGCCCTAAAAAATTGGCATTAAATGAGTGTTGCAATCCTAAAAATATTTCGCCACTACCTAAGGTGCTATTGGATGACTGATTATCATAGGTTTTTTGAATATCGGGTTGAAGGAAAAAGTTTGTGTTTCACCGTTTTGGCTCCAGCTTGGGCCTCCACTAAGAGTGAGGACTCGTTTCCAACCTTCTTCGATAACACCCATGTCACCTGCAAAAGCAGCATGGCTAAATATTGTAGTGAAAGCCAATAATACGGCAGTTTTTTTTATCATATTCTTTCCTTGAATCTATAATTTTATCTATAAATAAGTTTAGAATCATAAACTATCTTATTGTTGGTATCAATCAACATGTTTTATCAATTGTGGATCATTATTGATTTTGGGTAGAGCATACAATTTAAATATTTATCATAATATTACATCCTTTCAGAATGTATTCCATATCAACAGTGGGACCTAAGATATGTTTCTTGTAATCTGTTGAAACTTACTTTACCATTTAGCTGCACGAATCTAACTTGACCTTTAAAGTAAAACATCAAGGATGTGAAATACAATGAATAGAATGCTTACCCATGTTTTTCATTATTTTATTTTAGGTATAACCCTATTGTTCATGACTACATTTTTGCACGCAGGGGCGCAGCCCAAATTTAGCATTGTTGCAACGACTCCTTCCACAAAACAAGTTTCAGCAACTGGACATGATACCGTGCAGTATCGCGTCACTAATAACACCAATATTACACGAACATTAACTATGAATCCTATTCAAGGAATTCATCAGGTCTTGGCAGGTGGTTGCAGTAATCCATTTACTTTAGCTCCCAAAGCTTCTTGTTTACTTACATTAAGACTAGATGGCAGTGAGTTGCCAGAGCGGGTGACAGGCGGTCCTGAAATATGCAAAACCAAAGGGCCTGGTGATAATAGGCCGGATGCTTTTTTATGTAGTCGACCCAGTGCAGCTGATAGTTTAAATCTTACTGTCGTTTCTTCCTCAAGAACACTAGTTTCAATTGCCATCAGCCCTAGTAATCCCAAAATTGCTAATAAGACCTCGCTGCAATTTGTAGCGATTGGAATATTTTCCAATGGAACGACCCAGGAGATTAGCGATAGGGTGAACTGGTCCTCTTCAAGTCCTAATATTGCATCTATTTCTAATGACGCGGGTTTGAAAGGATTGGCCACTGGGAATAGTCCGGGGACTACCACTATTACCGCTAGCCTTGGCACGACAAGTGCTTCGACACTCCTTACTGTTTCCAGCGCAACCTTATCCTCTATCACAGTTACACCTGTCAATCGCTCGATCCCTAATGGAACAACTCTTCAATATGCCGCTACAGGAACATTTTCAAATGGGACAACACAAGATCTTACTTCCTTCGTAACTTGGACATCTTTGAATGAAACACAGGCGAGTATTTCTAATACAGCGGGCTCCAAGGGGTTAGCAACCGGAAATGCTCCTGGAACTACTATTATCCGTGCCACGTTAAATAACACTATAGGTGAAACAAATCTTACGGTGACTGCGGGTACATTAATATCTATTGCAGTTACACCTAATAATCCAAGTATCCCCAACGGGTTTGCCCAGCAGTTTACAGCCATGGGTACTTTTAGTGGGGGAGCTGTTTATGATATAACCAATCTTGTTGCTTGGACCTCTTCGACTAATGCGGCTTCAATTTCTAATGCACCTGGTTCTCATGGGCTAGCTGTTGGAACCAATACAGGAACAACAACAATTACAGCACAATATGCTGGGATTACTGGTACAACTAACTTAACCGTCACAGCAGCGACACTAACTGCTATTGATGTAACACCGGTTGATCCATCTATAGTTAATGGAACGAATCAACAATTTACAGCGGTTGGTATTTTCTCCAATGGTACGCACCTGACCATTACGCCTTTCGTGACTTGGTCATCGTCGGATACAACAAAAGCAACAATTTCAAATGCTCCTGGTTCTCATGGGTTAGCCTCAGCTGTAGGCGTAGGCTCCACAACTATTACTGCTTCAGTAGGTTCAATGTCAGGGAGCAGCACCTTAACTATTACATCAGCTACTCTTACTTTGATAGAAGTGACTCCCGCGAACACCACCCTGGTTACGGGCAGTACACTTCAATATACTGCCACGGGGATTTACAATAATGATACGACTCAAGATCTGACTCAGGACGTCACTTGGACTTCTTCATCCCCAGCTATTGCTAATATTTCTAATGCACTTGGTTCAAAAGGAGATGTGTATGGCAATGCTGCAGGATCAGCTACAATTAGTGCAAGTTTGAGTGGTGTTTCAGGGTCCACAGGCCTTACAGTGGTTGCACCCACTCTGCAATCAATTACAGTAACGCCTAATAATGCCTCACTTGCTAATGGTTTAACGCTTCAATACACTGCAACAGGAAATTATTCTGATGGCAGTATGCGTAATCTTACTCAGGAGGTGGTCTGGTCTTCTACATCGACAAATATTGCAACGGTTTCTAATTCAAGCAACTCTAAGGGATTGGCTACAGCAACTGCCCAAGGACCCACAACAATCACAGCGAGTTATAATAATATCACTGGTGGCACTCCTTTAACGGTTACTCCAGCAACATTATCCACCATAACTGTAGCGCCATCGTCAGCATCGATTGTAGAGGGTACAACCAAACAATATACAGCCACTGGTCATTTTACCGATAATTCCGAGCAAGATTTAACCTCGTTAGTAACTTGGACGAGCAGTAATAGTACGATCGCTTCTGTTTCCAATCTAAGCGGTAGCGAAGGGTTGGCTACGGGAAATGGAGTAGGAGCCGCGACTATTTCTGCCACACAGAGCTCAGTAACTGGAACTGCTACCTTAAATGTGACTGCTGCTACTTTGCAGTCTATTAAAATCACGGGTAGTGGTTTTGTTCCTGTGGGAGAGAGTATTCAATTGACAGCGGTCGGAACTTATGACAATGGTACAACTCAAAATATTACTACCTTAGTTACATGGTCTTCCGATAACCCCTTTAATGTTTCAGTTTCAAATGCTGTCGGTTCTCAAGGTTTAGCTACTGGCAATAATCCAGGAACAACAAATATTAGGGCAAAGCTTAATGGTCATCAAGGAATTACACCAATAACAGCTACAACCACTCAAGTCACGAGTGTCTACATCTCAACTGCTAATAACTCTATTGTTCATTGTCAGGTTTTAAATACTGGGTTATTTAACAATTGTGTTGAGAGCGCTTCTGTTTTTTCTTCGCCACAGGGTTTAGCTATCAATTCAGTGGGTACTTTTATCTATATTGCTAATTCAGTAGCGGGGCTAGCTAATGGAGTAACCAAATGTACTGTTACTGGTGGTGCTTTCATCAACTGTAGCCAAGCAGCATCTACCGGTACTCAGCTACTCGGCTTTAACCCTTACGGGATTGCCTTAAATGATGCCGTTGGTAACCCAAATCCAAGAGCTTATGTAACAACGTCGACTCATGATAATGTTTTGGTATGCCCCATAAATACGGGAACTAATAATTTGGATAACTGTATCGATTCAGGGATTAATTTCACCACCTTCCCTGCTTACGATATTTCTCTAAACGATGCAGGAACAATGGCTTATGTTACAAGTCCTAATACTAACCAAGTATCGTTATGTATGATTAATTCAATAACGGGTCTATTTGATTCTTGTACTCAGTTGAGTGGCGATTGGGGTTCACCTCTAGGTATTGCATTGCAAAGTTCTGATCTCGGACTATATGTTTCTAGTGTTGGCGAAAACCTTGTATCTTATTGTTCGTTGAATAGCAATGGGACAGTGGAGTATTGCCTCAATGCAAGTCCTAGTCCCATAGCGGGAGTATCTTTTGCCGGCCCTATAGGTATTGTGGTTGGCAAGAATAATCAGGTAGCTTATATCGCAAATTCATTGAATTCGGTAAGTAATCCCATTTCTGTTTGTCCAATTGATGCTGATACACAACGCTTTGGTGCTTGCTCCAGCGCGACTTCATTTGTAATAAACTCGCCACAATTTATTGCCTTACTGTAAATATCAAAAAAGGGTTCCATTTTGGAACCCTTTTATATGATAGCCATGCAAAGTGCGTAGTATGTCTCATGAGCTAAAGAAGCAATTTCTAGCGGATGCTCTTTACTGTTTAACACTTCTCATTTACATCAAAATAATGTGATGTTTATTTTTCTTAACCATTAAAAAATAAAATTTGTTTCTGTTTGCACTGCAAAAGATGTGAAAACCAGGAAGAAATTTGACTTTGAAAAAAAAAGGTGATTATATCTTTGTTCAAAGATTATGAATAATTTTTTATTGAGCCTACTGAAAAAGGACTTGAACAATAATGAATATTAAGCATCGATTAACCCTAATGATGGGTTTTTTATTTTTACTGGCCACTTCTGTTTTATTTGCTGGTACCCAACCAAAATTTAGCATAATTCCGACAACAGCAACGACGAAGCAAATTTCTACTACTTCCAATGATACAGTTCAATACCTTGTTACCAATAACACGACTATCACCCGAACGTTAACGACGAAACCTATACCCGGTGTTACACAAATTGTGGCAGGTGGAGGGTGTAGTAGTCCATTTACTCTTGGTCCCAAAGCATCATGTTATTTAACTTTAAACCTTGATGGGAGTCTGCTTCCGAGACACGTCACTAGTGGGCCTGAGGTATGCAAAACCAAAGGGGCAGGCAATAATATGCCGGACCCCTTTCTGTGCAGCCAACCCAGTGCGGCTGACAGTTTAAATCTCACAGTGGTGCCTGCTACCGCCACATTAGTATCCATTCATGTAACACCGGTGGCTGCTAGTATTGCCAATGGAACTTTTCAACAATACACGGCAACGGGAATTTACTCGAATGGAACAACACAAAATTTAACCAATCTTGTGACCTGGTCATCAACTAATGCGAATATAGCCAGTGTTTCAAACGCAGCTGGTTCCAAAGGATTGGTAACCGCTTATAGCCCCGGCCAAACCAGTATTGCAGCTGCATTGGGCACTTTAAGTGATAGTACGACACTAACGGTTACCACAGCAACGCTACAAGCTATATCGGTATCTCCCACAAATCAGACTATACCTAAAGGTACTAGCTTACAGTATACCGCTACTGGTCTTTTCTCTAATGGGACTAAGCAGGATTTAACCAATTTTGTAACCTGGTCCTCATCAACTGCTGCTGCGACTATTTCTAATAATCCAGGTACCAAAGGAGTTGCTACAGGAGCAAACCCAGGAAGCACCACTATACGTGCTACGTTTAATACTACCACGGGAAGTACTAGCCTGAATGTTACCGCCGCAACACTGAATTCAATTGCCGTTACCCCTGTGAACGCGAGTATTCCAAGTGGTATAAGCCTCCAGTATACTGCAACAGGGAATTTTAGTGATGGTTCTGTTCATGATATAACCAATTTTGTGGTTTGGTCCTCATCAACTGCAGCCGCAACTATCTCTAATTCAAATGGATCTAAAGGATTAGCTACGGGAGTAACGCCTGGAGCAACCACCATTACCGCAAGATTCGAAGCGATAACGGGCACAGCACAACTTAACATCACCGCTGCCGTATTGACTAACATCACTGTCTTGCCGCCGAATCCTTCAATTGCAAGCGGCACCACACAACAATTTATCGCAGTAGGAACATTTTCTGATAAGACTCATGCGCTATTAACCGATCAAGTGGCATGGACTTCCTCTAATCTAAGCACTTCTAGAATTTCTAATGCGGCTGGTTCTAACGGATTAGCTATAGGTTTACAAGTTGGTTCTTCGGTAATTACTGCTACTTTGGGCTCAGTATACGGGAGTGCAAACCTGACTGTAACTGCTGCAACTCTTAGTCGTATTGAAGTGACACCTGTTAATCAGTCTATTCCTGCAGGTACGACACAGCAATATAAGGCTACTGGAGTTTATTCTAATTTAACCACCCAAGATTTAACGGACGTAGTGGTCTGGAATTCTTCTGATGAAATTTTTGCTACCATCAGTAATGCCCCAGGTACTAGCGGTTTGGCAACAGGTAAGCAAGCAGGAGCCACTACTATTTCCGCTACTCTGGGCAGCGTTTCAGGCAGTACGTCTCTAACAGTCACCGCAGCAGCGCTAACCAGCATAACGGTCACGCCTAATAATGCCTCCTTAGCGAATGGGCTACAACTGCAGTATACGGCTACCGGCCATTATAGTAATGGCACTACTCAGGATTTAACAACACAAGTGGTATGGGCATCGTCTAATACTACAGTGGCAGTTATTTCCAATGCAGCCGGCTCCAATGGTTTAGCGACAGCTACCAGCCAGGGGGGGACTACTATTAGCGCTACAATGGGTGCTATTTCAGGCAACACTGCTCTTACAGTAACAGCGGCGCAGTTAACCGCGTTGTTAGTTGTGCCATTGTCAACATCAGTAACGGTTGATGCGACCAAACAATTTTTTGCCGTTGGTTTCTTTAGTGATGCTACTTTTCAAAATCTAACGGATTTCGTGACCTGGTCGTCTTCAGAAACTAGTTTAGCAGTTATTTCTCCCCAAGGATTAGCCACTGGGGTAGCTGCTGGCTCTGTAACCATTACTGCCTCACTCAATAGCACAGTATCTAATGGGGCATCATTAACTGTAACAAATCCTGCGGTAACATCCATTGAAGTAACCGGTGGAGGAGACTTTTTAGTGGGTACACAGGCGCAATTATCCGCGGTGGCTACTTACAGCAATGGTTTAAGAGAGGACGTTACCACGCAGGCGGTGTGGAGCTCTTCTAATACTGCTGTTGCTAGCGTTTCAAATGCGGATGGCTCACAAGGATTAGCTACGGCTATATCACCAGGCACGGCAACAATGCAGGCAGATTTTGGTGGAGCTTCTGGTACCACGTCATTTATGGTGTTGGCAACACGTCCTACCACGGCATTCGTTTCGTTATTGAATACCCATACAGTAGAGGGATGCAATGTGCTTGCTACGGGTTATTTTGATACGCCATGTATTTCTAACACCGCTACTCCCAATAATGCAGCGGGAATGGCTTTAACAGCTGATGGTACTAGAATCTATATTGCTAACTCCTTCCCTAGTAATGACATTACCCAATGTATGGTATCAGGAGGAACATTAGGAAGCTGTGCATCTGCTATGGTTAGCATTCCTTCTCCGTTCCAACCAACAGCCATTGCATTAAATCATGCGCAAACTAAGGCGTATATTACTAGTGGATCTATTGTTTATGTTTGTAATATTGATAGTGGAACAGGAAATTTAAGTGGCTGTACCAATGCAGGTTATAATTTTAGTGCAGATTCTGCAGTAACCTTTGATATTGTCATTAATAACAGCGATTCTTTCGCTTACATTACGACCACTGGTAGAAGTAGAATTTATAAATGCACTATTAATACCTCTAATGGAACATTCACAGGCTGTGTACATTCCGATGCATCAGGGCAAACTTGGGGCATTGCGATACTAAATACCGATCTAGGGCTTTATTACACGGATAAAAATGGCGGTGATATTAGTTACTGCCCCTTGGATAGTTCTGGAAATATAGAGGGATGTCATGCATTAGACGCGCTATCTGATCTATCCACTTTCCCGCAACCTGTTGGTGTTGCTATTCATGGCAACAACAAACTTATCTATGTTGCCGATGAAAATGGTTATGTGGCAGTTTGTCCTATAGAGGAGGACAAAACCTTAGGACCTTGTCAGTTTGCTGAACCACAGGATTCCTTTCCTCGATATTTCATCACTATGCATTAATCACTAGGTACGCTCCCCATGACCAAATGGGGAGCAATAATAAGATTCCAAAAACTATATTTGCATTATTTACATACCATGGCTGAGTTCAAGTTCAGAGTAATTCTTGGATTTTTATTGCAATAAATCAGGCTTAAGATAATCATTAATTGACTGTAGTGCGAGGGCATATGGTCTTTATTCATTCTCCAGATAATATAAAATGGCTTCCCTGTCTGTCTTAAGGGTTGTGGTTATCTAGCCCGGGGTGTCATCGGTAAGTTGGGTTATCGTTGAATAAGTAGGAGTAACTCTTATACGAGGACAGGATTTTTATACGCACCAATCACCTATTTATGCTGTTTTTCAATAAAGCGTCAAGCCTTATCATAACAAGAATTTTTGATCAAAGAACGAAAGCTCTGAACTCCCTGGTTACAGCCGTATTGAGTTTTTTTAAGAATGTGTATCAATTGAGCCATTGGAGCAATTTTACTGTGGGATAGAACCAATGTATCTGTGTGATGTGAGTTGAGCCATGTGTTTCAATATAGATTTATAAACCAAAATATTTAGTATAGATTTGCTCATATGTGCCATCATTTTCCATTTGCAATAAAGTTTTATTGATCTTATTTATAAGCGCCTCATTTTTTTTAAGCGCTAATAGTCCATATCCATTTCCAATAGCAATAGGTTTACCTACGGTTCGAAAAGTAGCAATTTGGTTGCTCGTTAAATATTTAAGGAGATTTACATTAAATAATATGGCATCAATATCATTGTTCTTTAAAGCGTCTATTATAGTGGCGCCGCGTGCAAATTCTTTAATATTGTCAATCGAAGTGTACTGTAGGAGAACGGTCTTTAAGTGAGTTTCTTCAAGGATGCCAATTTTTTACCTTGAAGATCTTTGAGTGATTTTATGTTTGGATTGTTGGTTATAAATTGCCCGTTGCTCGTCATATAAGGCATACTGAAAATGTATTCGGGAGATAGATCTGGGCTAATGGGTGTTGGAGTTAATGAAATGTCAACAAGTCCTTTATCCAGCGAGCCTTCTATACCTTCATTGAGGATTGATTTATATTCGCAGGTATCGTTCATTCGCTTACATAATTCGTTAATCAAATCGATACAAAAGCCAAAATAGTGATTACTTGTATCTACAGCCGAAAATGGGGGGGCAAACTTTCCAACTCCTACTATTATAGTCGCACTATAAGCAAATATATTGCTCGCTAATAAAGCTAAGAAGATGATTTGCTTAATAATTTTCATGGCACACATCCGTTGCAATTATATCTAGAATCTAGATTGGGATAAGATAATTGTCAAATTTAAGTTAAGATCTTTTGATTAAAAATCAGCTTTCTCAACACGAGATTTAAATGTGTAAGGTTGGCAAGCAACGGAGGCTAATTATATAATGGTCAAAAAGTACTACTAAATCCGGTTTCAGTAGTATTACGCAAAATTTTTCAACACATTAGCCTGGTTACAATTTGATTGTGTTTTAGGATAATATCAACAACATATCAAAAATAAAGTTATAACTTTGAGGAGAAAAAATTAATGCGAGTTTTCGTTTTTGTGTATTGTTTTCTATTGTCTTTTTATGCTGCAGCGGAGTCTACTTTACCTTTGGGTTGTCAGGCAGTGACCGTTCAAGGAGAATCCGTAACATTAAGTACCAAAACAAATGGTTTGTTCTTTATTCATAATCTGACCCCCACAGACTTGTGGATTACTCATCCTGTCACAAATCCTGGCGCGAGTGCTGGATGGACTACTCGATTGAAAGCGGGTAATTGGTCGGCATTAACCTTAAAAAAAGGCCCTTTCATTTTAAATTGCATTGAGTCTAAACCAGGGCATGAACAACAAGCACCCTGTGAAGGCGCAATAGCAGTATGCCAATGGAAGGCAAAAGGGGTAAAAATTCCTGCTAAAGCTAAAAAAACCACTTTTTGGGTTGCGGAGGATATGTCTTTGTCTGGAGTAACTGCGGCGGTTGGCGCACGTGGATTTGTTATTCCTGTAGCTAAAAGTGATGAGTAGGCAATTTTTTGTTGCCCCCTTTTATCTTGCTACTTATATGGATAAATGATAGAACAAAGTAAATGGTGTGTAATTAACTATATGACAATAAAATACAAACAAAAAACAGGATGAAAGTTGAGTAAAAAATCAAAAGATCCCTTTTACGAACGGGAGAGTGAAAAATATAACGATCCTGTGCCCAGTCGTGAATTCATTATGAAAATTCTTAATGAATACGGAAAACCGATGTCGCGCAATCGATTATTTGAAAAATTACATATAAGTGACGAACGGAAACAAGAGTCAATGGGATTTAGGTTGAAGGCTATGTTGCGTGATGGACAAATTATGCAAGATAGGCGTGGGCGTTTTTGTCTGATGCAACGGATTAATTTATCTCGAGGTACGGTGCAAGGACACTCAGATGGGTTTGGTTTTTTTATTCCTGATGATGGCTCAGAAGATATGTTTTTGTCCGCTAAAGAAATGCGAGCGGTGATGCATGGAGATATAGTTCTTGCTTATCAAGCCGGCATAGACCGACGAGGCAGACCCGAGGCCAAGATCCATGAGGTAATCGAACATGCTAATGCTACTGTTGTTGGTCGTTTTTTTACGGATCATGGAGTCAGTTTTGTTCTGCCAGACAGTAAACATTTGACGCAAGATATTTCAATTCCCCAAGAAATGGTAAATGGTGCCAAAAATGGGCAAATTGTTTTAGTTGAATTAATTGCTTTTCCCAGTAAACGCACTCAGCCTATAGGTAAGATCATCCATGTATTGGGTGAGCACATGGCTCCAGGCATGGAAATTCAAGTTGCCCTTTATGCACATGGGATCCCCTTTGAATGGCCGGAAGATGTGCGTGTTGAAGTCGCAAAAATTCCACAGCAAGTTACTGAAGAACAAATAAAAGGTCGCACTGATCTTCGTAATCTTCCTTTTGTTACTATAGATGGTGAAGACGCTAAAGATTTTGATGATGCTGTTTATTGTTATAAAAAGCCTAAAGGAGGTTTTCAATTATATGTTGCTATCGCCGATGTGAGTCATTATGTGAGGCAAGATTCAGCATTGGATAAAGAAGCCGCTCGTCGTGGTAATTCTGTTTATTTTCCAGGCAAAGTAATTCCTATGCTCCCTGAGGCTTTGTCCAATGGGCTTTGTTCCCTCAACCCTCATGTGGATCGTTTATGTATGGTTTCTGAGATGGCAATAAGTCGCGAGGGAAAAATATCACGATCACGTTTTTATCGCGCGGTTATCCATTCTCATGCACGCTTGACCTATAATCAGGTTGGTTCCTGGATTGAACAGGGTAAAGCAGATGAACCACATTCTTCTTTATGGCCGACGTTGTGTGCACTCCATGATTTGTATCACGTTTTATTGGTTACTCGTAAACTTCGTGGTGCAATGGATTTTGAGACTACTGAAACTCGAATTCAATTTGATGAAAACAAAAAAATTCAATGTATTGTGCCCGTGGTGCGCAACGATGCTCACAAATTAATTGAAGAATGTATGTTGGCAGCTAATGTTTCTACAGCTCGCTTTTTGGAAAAGGCAGAAATCCCCACTCTATATCGGGTGCATGCAGCACCTGAGGAAGATAAAATTACCGCTTTAAGGCAATTTTTAGGTGAACTGGGATTGCAATTAGGTGGAGGCAAAAAGCCTGGACCCAAAGATTTTCAGCGTACAATGAGTACCATAGAAGACCGCCCTGATAAACATCTTATCGAAACAGTCATGTTGCGTTCATTGAAACAAGCACAATATGTTGAAGCGAATGAAGGACATTTTGGTTTGGCCTATTCTGCCTATACTCATTTTACTTCGCCTATTAGACGTTACCCTGATTTATTAATTCATCGTGCATTAGGTCATTTATTAGATAAGCATCCAATCCATGAGTTTGTTTATACCCATGAAGATATGAACCGTTTAGGTAAACATGCATCAATGACAGAACGTCGTGCCGATGAAGCGACTCGCGAAGTGACGGCTTGGTTAAAATGTGAATATATGCAAGATAAATTAGGGCAGATATTTCAAGGCCGGATCTCGGCTGTAACCAGTTTTGGAATTTTTGTTGAGCTTGATGAAATTTATGTTGAGGGTTTAGTGCATGTAACCTCTTTGAAAAATGATTACTATACTTTTGATTCTGTAAAGCATCGATTAACTGGAACTCGCGGTGGTCAAGTATACTGTTTAGGTGACAAAATGACCGTTTTAGTTGCTCGTGTTGATTTAGATGAGCGTAAAATCGATTTTGAGCCTGTGGAGGACGTGATAAGCCATGAGTGAGCAGTACGTTTATGGAATGCATGCGGTATCAGCTTTATTAGCCAACCCCCATCGAATGACCAAAAAACTCTATATCAGCTATGATCGCGAGGATAAGCGATTGCAGGATATAGTTGATAAAGCGATGCAGGCGCATATTGATATCGAAAAATTAAGTATGCAAAAAATGAATCAACGTTTTGCTGATTTTACCCATCAAGGAATTGTGGCCTGGGCTTCTTCACTACCGGAATACAATGAGTCGCATTTGCTTGCATTATTAGAGTCCAGTAAACAGCCAGCTTTAATCCTTATTTTGGATGGAATTACCGATCCTCATAATTTAGGCGCTTGTTTACGCACTGCTGATGCAACTGGTGTTGATTTTGTGGTGATCCCTAAAGATAAAAGTGCCAGTATTACGCCAGTGGTGAGCAAGGTTGCATGCGGTGCAGCCGAGTCTGTACCTTTAGTCAGAGTGACCAATTTGGTACGTAGTATAAAACTTTTAAAAGAACACGGTGTATGGGTTTATGGTGCTGCAGGAGAGGCAACGAGCACGTTGTATCAAACGGATTGCACTAGTGCTGTTGCTGTAGTATTAGGCGCAGAAGGAGAAGGATTGCGTCGATTAACACGAGAGAACTGTGATAGCTTATTTTCTTTGCCTATGTTGGGTAGTGTTGATAGTTTAAACGTTTCTGTAGCAACCGGTGTGTCTTTATATGAAATTTTAAGGCAAAGAAAAGGGAGTGGTTTTAATGAGTGATTTAAAAATTAAAGCCGCAAAAGCGGCATTGGATTATATTGAAGATGACATAGTGGTGGGTGTAGGTACAGGCTCTACAGTGAATTACTTTATTAAAGAATTAGCGACTATTAAGCATAAAATCGATGCTTGTGTGGCGAGTTCTAAAGCAACAGAGGCTTTATTAAGACAAGAAGGGATACCTGTTATTGATTTAAATTCGGTACAGGATTTGTCCGTTTATATTGATGGGGCAGATGAAGTGACTGAGCATGGCGACATGATAAAAGGAGGAGGCGGCGCATTGACCGGTGAAAAAATCGTAGCCCAACTCGCTCAAAAATTTATCTGTATTGCAGATGATTCAAAACGAGTACGTCATTTGGGACGATTTCCCGTAGCAGTTGAAGTGATTCCAATGGCAAGAAGCATGGTTGCCCGAGAACTCGTAAAATTGGGGGGTGATCCAGAGTACAGAGAGGGTTTTGTCACTGATAATGGTAATATCATTCTTGATGTTTTTAATTTAACAATCAATGAACCTATGGATTTGGAAGAGCGGATTAATCGCATAACTGGTGTTGTCGAAAATGGTATATTTGCTCATTGTATAGCGGATGTGGTTTTATTAGGCTCTCAAGAGGGAGTGAAACGACTGAAATAGTAATCGTGGCCTGGGTAAAATAGAATGAACCCGGGAATGCCCTTACAGACTCTGGGTGATGCATATTAATCCTAAACAAAAGCAGGTTTTCGTTAATGAATGAGCATAAAGTTTATGTAAATAGAATTCTCAATATGAAAAAAATCAAGTTGATTGGTTTGGATATGGATCATACTTTGATTCGCTACCATTCTGAGAATTTTGAATCCTTGGTTTATCAGCTCGTTAAAGAGCAATTGGTCGAAGTAAAACATTACCCTGAGCCTATTAAAAAATTGAATTTCAATTATCGTGATGCAATTCGTGGATTAGTGATTGATAGAAAAAACGGCAATATATTAAAACTAAGTCGGTATGGTGCAATCCGACAAAGTTATCATGGCACTAAATTAATCGATTTTTCGGAACAGCAAAAAATTTATCGAAGTATTTATGTTGATTTGAGTGATCCTAACTACATGGCCATAGATACTGCATTCTCAATTGCTTTTTGTGTCCTATATGGACAATTAGTTGAGTTAAAGGATACCTTGTATCCTGAGCAGATGCCCAGTTATCAAACGATGGCTGTAGACGTACAGTTTTGTGTCGATAAGGTGCATTCTGATGGAAGTCTAAAATCGATTATCAGCAAGAATTTACCTACTTACGTTATAAAGGAACGAGCGGTGGTGGAAGGATTAAAGCATTTCATCCATCATGGCAAAAAAGTATTTATTCTGACTAATTCGGATTATGCTTATACAAAGCTTTTACTCGAATACGCAATAAACCCTTTTTTAAAAAAAGGGGAACACTGGGTTGATTTATTTGAATATGTTATTACTTTAGCCAATAAACCGCGTTTTTTTTACGATAATCTTCGCTTTTTATCGGTGAATCCGGGTACAGGTATGATGACAAATACAATGGGCTCTATTGTCCCCGGGGTGTATCAAGGAGGTAATGCGAAGAAATTCACCGAAGACTTACATATTCGTGGCGATGAAATTCTTTATATTGGCGATCATATCTATGGTGATATCCTTAGATTAAAAAAGGATTGCAATTGGCGAACGGCATTAGTTGTTGAAGAGCTTGGCGAAGAAATAGCAGCTCAAGCGCAAGCTCTTCCAGTAGAGAAAAAAATAATGGAAGCTATGGAAATTAAAAAGGATTTAGAAAGACAATATGTAAATTTATATACTAAAATTATTGATGAAGGTGCTTCTAAAGAGCACAGTAAAGAACTCCAAGAATTACAAGCAGAGATTAGTCGAATCGACGCCCTGCTTACAAAACTAATCAAAGAGCAACAAACCTATTTTAATCCCAAATGGGAACGAGTTTTCCGAGCCGGAGCAGAAGAAAGCTACTTCGCTTATCAAGTAGATCGCTTTGCGTGTATTTATATGGAAAAATTATCTGATTTATTAGAGTACTCTCCTTTAACGTATTTTCGTGCTAATAGACGTTTATTGGCTCATGATGCTGATGTATAAATTAATTATGATGATGAAAGTTAGAGTATGTTTTAATGCCGATGAATTTATCTTTGGAATTCATTCTGCTATCACTATTTTTAAAGCGATTGCACTTTAAAATTTAGTTTAAGTAATATATCTATAGGGATATATGCTAAATAGTGTGAGTTCGATATAAAAAATCAACGTTATTTTTATATCGAACTGATTTTATTTAAAGCTGGACCCATATAAATGTTAGGTATTTTCGCTTTAGTTGGAGGACAAGTTTGATGGGAAAACGTTCGTTTAGAGATGTTCATGTATGAAAATGTTTTGACGTCGAACTCACGTTAAATAAGGAATATAATGGAAATAATCAAATTTTTAAAAAGAATGATTCTTATTAGTTGTCTTATAGGAATTTCCCCATTTATTAGTTCTTGTGCAATGAATCAGACGCTACCTGATAATGCGAAAGGTTATGGTGGTGAAGGTGGCGGCGGTGGACACTAAATTGGTTTCTCTTTAATCTGAGTGGTTTTTGCTGGTTGGCTTAAAGTCTGATCTATGTATCGAGACTTTGGGGGACTTTCAAAGCCAACATGATTCTTGTGAAAATAGGTGAAGGGGAAAGATAATTTCATTTCCCCATGTTCTCTTCATGCCCGATCCTGATGATGCATTTTGTTTAAATTGTGTTTTTAATTGTTTAATTACGATCTACTGCATCAATTTGCCCACAATGAGATTGGCAGCATGAGAAATCTATCTAAGCTCTAAAAAAAATTGAATAATACTAAACCATTATCATCCTGGCCGTCACTGATAGTACAAAGCCAGTCAAGAACCAATTGGTGCTTATGCAAAAGAGGATTAAAGAAATCCAAATGCAGTGTTGCGGTGTTATCCTCAAAAACACGTAAACGACCAGAAAATGTTAAGAGTTCTCCTGAAGGGTGCTCTATAAAAATTTTCATAGACGTGGTCACTGTGTCTATTAACTGATCATTAATGTTCTCTTGGGCATGAAAATAGTGGGTAAAGTTAAACCGAGTTGTCGCTCCCGCTAATCTTTTTTCTAGTTGAGTTTGAATGGCCGATTCTTTTACAACACAATGGTCAAAATGAATAATCGCCCGGACATTGTCACCATTTTCGATAGCTTGAACGAGTTGAGAAAAATTGACAAGAATATTATTATTAGTGAGTGCGTTAGTCTGATTTAAAAAAAGGAGCAATACTCCTCCAACTGACATCAAGCGCCAAATTCTCATTTATATCCTCCATGATGTATCCCGAATTTATAATTATTCCGAAAATAAATATCCACTAAGTATTTTTATTGTATTATATGGTTGAAATTTTTCCATCATTTCAAGATAATCTTCATTATCCCTGGTCTTTAAATAGGATTAAATCAGAGAAAAAAATTTTGGTTGAGGACGCAAAAAGAACATAAAAATTTACTGTTTCTTAAGTGTTCCTTAAGGTTTGATCTTTATACTTAACCGCAACTAACAGGGAGTCTTGACGTGATGAATGTATTAATTATTGAAGATAATGCGTTTAATGCATTTTGTTTGTCTCGAATATTAGAGACAGTTATTCCTTCAGTTTCAGTAACTGTAGAAAATAATAGCCAAGATGCTTTATCGGCTATAGAACATCACGTGCCCGATCTGGTTATCCTTGATGGTGAGTTGAATTTACTCAATGAATTATCTACTCATGGTCCGCAGCTTGCTGCAATTCTTTTACAAAAACATCCTCAACTACCTCTTATAGCTTGGTCAGACTCCGAGTTTATGCGCGGCGCTTTTACTAAAGTTTTTATTCAAAATAACCGTATAGTTAATGAACACAACATTTGGTCTAAAACGGTTAGTTCCAACGATATCCGTAACACGGTCGATTATTACTTTGATGAATTAACTGGAAAAATAGCCCAACCATTCACTCATGCACTAGGTACCCAACGTCATACCAATTATCGTATGGATTGCATTTAAAAAATTAAATGCTTATGTATATACTGAATCAGAAAGTTATAAGTAACTCTGAGCTATAATTATTATATAAGCTATTTATCGCTCAACAGAAAAGTCCAATTTTTGGGAAGAAAATATAATGGAATATAATCGATTAAATTTTGAAATGCAGAAAGATCAAAATAATCAAGAAATGAATGTCCAATACGCTTCAAATGGAAAATCATATAAGAGAAAAAAATGTAACGCTAAAAAAAGAAAAAGCGTCCTTGAATTAGAGGAACAAATGTTTAAAGCAGAAGCTCATTATACAAAAAGTATCCTGCAAAGTATTTTGGAAAGTGCTATTGAATATTCTATTGTGGGCACAGATCTCAATGGGACAATTCTATTATGGAATGAAGGCGCTCGAAGTAATTATGGTTATCAAGCAGATGAGATGATCAACAAGAAAAATATTCTCATGTTACATACAGCGGATGACATAGAGTCGGGAGCGGCGCAAAAGTTTATGCAAACAGCCTTCGAACAAGGAAAGGCAGAAGGTATTTTTGAACGTGTTCGTAAGGATGGATCACGCTTCACGGCGTTTGTTACGTTATCCATACGGCGAGATGATGAGAATACGCCGATTGGTTATGCGATGATTTCCAAGGATATTACTGAAGCCAAACGAATTGAAAATGAACTTATCAAGAGTAATGAGGAGTTAGAACAATTCGCTTACATTACGTCACATGATTTAAAAGCACCCTTGCGAGCAATACAACGATTGGCTTGTTGGATTGAGGAAGATAATAAAGATAAACTCGATGAGAAATCCAAAGAGAACCTGATGTTGTTACGCAAACGTTCAATTCGTCTTGCCAATTTAATCGATGGAATATTGCAATATTCACGGGCTGGCAGAGTCGATTTAAATATTGAAATCGTTGATACCCAGGAAATTCTAAAGGATATCATTGATAGTCTTAATCCTGATAATCGATTTAAGATTAAATATCCGAAAAACTTCCCTATTTTTGAAACAGCGAAAACCCCATTGATTCAGGTACTTTCCAATTTAATTGGCAACAGTATCAAACATCATCATCAAAAAAACGGATCTATCTCGATTGATATTGATACTTTAGGTTCATTTTATCTTTTTACAGTGAAAGACGATGGCCCTGGAATTGATCCTGAATTTTTTGATAAAATTTTTGTCGTTTTCCAAACGCTTAAATCTCGAGATGAATTAGAAGCCACAGGAATTGGTTTAAGTATCGTAAAGAAAATTGTGGAGTCTCAAGGTGGAAAAGTAATGGTTCAATCTCACGTAGGCCATGGGACTATCATGTCCTTTACGTGGCCCAAATGTATTAAAAAAAACATAGTTGATAGTTAGGTATGCAACTTACTGTATTCAACGCAGGAGGCATGAATACTTAATCGTATCTACTTATTAAATAGCACTGCACAAGATGAAAATTACAGCAAAGTTCATCATTTTTAGACCTTACACTTTTGCTGAAAATGATGAGATGCCTATATGAAAATGTCTCTATAAAACCTATAGTTGGGTAAAAAATCCCTGCGCCTTGTATGTTGAATTTTGATTAATTATGATTATCATGTGGAAATTCCAGGAGATTCCAATAGTGATGTAAGGCACTCACTACTTCTTTAAAATCGGAAAACTGGAACGGTTTTATGATATATCCGGCAACATTTAAATTATAGGCGTCTATCTTATCCTGCTCATTATTTGAAGTCGTAAGAATAAAAATCAGCAACGATTTTAATTTATTATTCGAGCGGATGGTTTTCATAAATTCTATACCATTCATTTTAGGCATATTGATATCTAAAATAATTATTCTTGGTGTGGGGTGCAGTTTTTGTTCGCCTGCTTTCCCCAATAACATATTCAATGCATCTAAGCCATTAGTGGCTATGTGAAGCGGATTATTAATATTATATTTTTGAAATGTTCTTTGTATGTCTTGGATATCAACTTCATCATCATCTACTAGCATTAAGTTGATTGATTGATCAAATTGAAACATAGTCGATCCCTCAGTGTTCTATTTATATATAATTATAGGCAATAAAATAGTCATTATGGATGTAAGCAATACTATAATTATAAGGAGAGTCATTATTGACTCCGGTTTTTAGATATTTTTCTGAAGTCTGTTGACAATGGGTTCCCAAATGTCTACATGTGGCGTTAATGCGCAACATCCAGCTTTGTAAGAACCTAACTAGGGTCAAATTGATTCATTCCTATGGATCTGCTTAGCGCGTGGGGCATAGGAGGAGCATGAGAATCGTCAACAACCCTAAATTATTATTTGGCTTAGGGGCAATTTGAATATTGGAAAAGGGCAACAGGAGGACGATTATGAAACCCCAAGAAAATGCGGTCGATATTTTATATGTGGAGGATGATGTTGTTGATGTCCAGGGTGCAAAACGCCTATTCAAAAAAGTTAAAGAATCCTGCGCTATTGAAATTGCTTCTAATGGACAGGAAGCATTAAATAAATTATTTGGTCATGAAGGAGAAAAAAAAATATACCCTAAGGTGATTCTGCTCGATATTAATATCCCTAAAGTAAATGGGATCGATTTGCTTAAGATAATACGTCAAGAGCCTTCATTAGCTTTTGTAGAAGTATTTATTGTAACCAATGCTTATACTACAAAAGATAAACTTGCAACCAAAGACTTAAATGTTAGAGGTCAAATTATTAAACCTCTTGAGTACGGTGATGCATTAAATATTTATTGGGCAACTCAACACGCATAAGAGTGCCCAGTGAGACGAATATGGATCTAATGAGCTGCATCCCAATTGGCACCTGTACCAATAGAAACTACAAGTGGAACAGAAAGTGTAACGGTTTGCTCCATCAATTCACGAATTATTTCTTTACTTGATTCGATTGCATTTTTGTTAACCTCAAAAACCAATTCATCATGTACCTGCATGATCATTCTTGCTGGAGGTTTTTCATGAGAATTTTGCCATTTTGCAATACAAATCATGGCATTTTTTATAATATCTGCGGCAGTTCCTTGCATGGGGGCATTAATAGCAGTTCGTTCCGCAGCTTTTTGCCGCATTAAATTACGTGCATTGATTTCAGGTAAATATAAGCGTCTGCCAAATAATGTTTCTACATAACCTTGATGATGTGCTTGGTGACGAGTGCGATTCATGTATTCCAATACTTTAGGATAACGCTGAAAATAGGTGTCAATATAATGTTGTGCATCTTGACGCTCTACCCCAATTTGTTTCGCTAAACCAAAAGAAGACATTCCATAAATTAAACCAAAATTGATGGCCTTGGCTCGGCGACGTTGTTCATTGTTTATTTCTTCTAAAGGTATTTGAAAAATTTCGCTCGCAGTTGCTGCATGAACATCCCAGCCGTTAGCAAATGCTTTGAGCAGACTCTCATCTTGTGACAAATGCGCCATGATACGTAATTCAATTTGGGAGTAGTCCGCCGCAAGAATAATATTATCTTTAGGTGCGATGAATGCAGTGCGAATTAGCCTTCCTTCTTCACTGCGTATAGGAATGTTTTGCAGGTTGGGTTCGCTGGAAGAGAGTCTACCTGTGGCTGTGACCGCTTGGTTATAGGAAGTATGCACTCTATTTGTTTTGGGGTTAATTTTTTTAGGTAAGGCATCAATATATGTAGAAACTAACTTGGTTAAACTCCGGTACTCAAGAATGACAGCAGCAAGACGATAATCATACGCTAATTCTTGTAATACTGATTCTGCTGTTGATGGTTGTCCAGTAGGTGTTTTGGCAATAATAGGCAATTTATGCGAATCAAAAAGAATTTCTTGTAATTGTTTGGGTGAATTTAAATTAAAGGGCTTGCCTGCTAGATGCAAGGCTTCTTCTTCTAAGGTTTTGATGCGTTCTTTTAAGCGCTCTCCATGTTGATTTAGGGTTGTGGAGTCTATAAGAACTCCAATTCGTTCCATATCTGCAAGTACTGTCACTAATGGCATTTCAATATTGGCAAAAACATTGTGTACTGACTCTGGAATCAATGGATAGAGTTTATGATGGAGTTGCAACGTAATGTCTGCATCTTCTGCTGCATAAGCCCCTGCTTTATCCACAGGGATTTGGTCAAAACGAAGCTGTTTGACTCCTTTGCCTGCAATTTCTTCATAACTTATTGTTTTATGCCCTAAATATTTTAAAGCAAGGGAATCCATATCATGACGACCCGAACCACTGTTGAGGACATAGGATTCTAACATGGTGTCGTAATTAATCCCTTTTAACGTAATGTCATGATTTTTCAAAACAGAATAGTCGTATTTAAGATTTTGGCCGATTTTTTTTATGGTAGGGTTTTCCAAAATGGGTTTTAAAGCGGTTAATACCTCTTCACGCAGCAGCTGAGGACTGCCATCAGTATGAGTAAATGGAATATACGCTGCTTTACCTTCCTCAATTGCTAATGAAACTCCTACAACTTCTGCCATCATGATATCAAGGCTTGTAGTCTCTGTATCAATGCAAAATACGTCACATTGTTCTAATTGGTTTAACCAATGGCTTAACTGTTGATTCGTTGTAATTAATTCAAATGATGCTTGTACTTGTTTTGCGTTGTGATCATATGATTCTTCGTCACTTAAGAGCTCTTTTAGCCAGTTTTTGAACTCTAACTCCCGCATTAATGCAATTACACGTTCTTTATTCATTGCATTAGGTTTCAACTCACCCCAGCCTAAAGGTAAACTTACATCTGTTTTAATAGTGACTAATTGTTTAGATAGGGGGAGCTGAGGTATGCTTGCACGTAAATAGTCCCCGATTTTGCCCCCGATTTGATTGGCATTTTGAATTAGATTATCAAGGGTTTGGTATTCTGTGAGCCATTTAACTGCTGTTTTAGGGCCGCATTTGGTTACTCCTGGAACATTATCGACACTATCCCCAATGAGGGTTAAATAATCAATAACTTGATTGGGCGTGACGCCAAATTTTTCTTTGACCCCCGCAATGTCCATAGCCGAATTATTCATGGTGTTAATTAATGAAATATGTTCGTTGACAAGTTGGGCCATATCTTTATCGCCCGTAGAAATAACAACGGGTACACCTTGTTCGGTCGCTTGTATTGCTAAAGTGCCAATTACATCGTCTGCTTCAACACCTTCAATAATTAGAACAGGAATTCCCATGGCTTCTAATAATTCGACTAAGGGGGCAAATTGAGAGCTAAGCTCTTGCGGCATGGGGGGTCTGTGTGCTTTGTACTCAGGATACCACTCATCGCGGAATGTTTTTCCTTTTGCATCAAAGACCACAGCCAATTCCTCTGGTTGATAATCTTTAATGAGTTTTTTAATCATATTGACTACCCCATAGACTGCTCCTGTAGGCTGGCCCTTTGAGTTGGTCAAAGGAGGAAGCGCATGAAATGCACGGAAAAAATAGGATGAGCCATCAACCAAAATCAATGGGGAGGATGTCATAGTTACTCTGCCTCTTCTTTAGCTAACAGTTGCTTTTTCAACAAATCAACTTGTTCTGAAAGCGCTTTGATGTTTTTACGCATCAAGGGAATTCGATTAACACCAAGTTCATGTTGAATTGCAAGATCTTTGGGACGAGCAGGGTTTCCCAAATAAATATTTCCTTCTTTTAGATGCTTGTTTGGCGGCACACCGGTCCGTGCGCCTAGTATCACACCATTATCAATACGTACATGGTCACTGACACCAACATTTGCAGCAAAAATTACATTATTACCAGAGATCGTGCTTCCAGCGATACCAGTAAATCCGCAAAGGATATTGTGTTTCCCTAATTTAACGGAGTGCGCTACTTGGACCAGGTTATCAATTTTAGTTCCCTCGCCAATAACGGTTGAACCTATTGTGGCGCGATCTATAGCTGTATTTGCGCCTATTTCTACATCATCTTCGATAATCACATGCCCAACATGGGGAACTTTTTGGTGTTTGCCATCAATAAAGGTATAACCAAAACCATCAGAACCGATAACAGTAGAGGCATGAATGGTTACCCTGGAACCAATTCGACACTTATCATAGATAGTTACGTGCGGATGAATAGTAGTATGATCACCTAGGATCACCTGATGCCCAACATGAATATGACTTTTCAATACACAATGATTTCCTATAATGCTTCCGGCCTCGATCACTACATAAGGACCTATAAATACCTCATTCCCTAATTGAACTCCTTCTCCAATAACTGCAGTAGGATGAATGTTCGGAATGATTTTTGGGGGAGGATTAAATTGTTGTATTAAAGCGATAAAGGCATTGAATGGATGTTTTACTTGGATTAAGGGTTTGTTAGAACTCGAAACCTGCTGATTTACAAGTATAGCAGCTGCTTGTGATGCTTCTGCCTTTTTTACATTTTCAATACTATCGGCAAATACCAAGCTTCCAGGAGCAATTTCATCGATAGGTGATAGGAAAGAAATTCTTATCGAGTCATCACCAATGACTATCCCATGTACCTTATTTGCTATATCAGATAGTGAATAACTCATTTGTTGGCCTTTTTGTAAAATAGCTGATTATATACCCAAGAAACCTTCATTGCCACGGTTTAGGCGACTTGATTTTATCTCGTGGAGTTTACTCTGGAATAAGCGAAGTATAGAAAATCGGGCCCAAATATTGTATAAAACTAAACGGATTACATTAGGGGCTGTTGACGGTTTATTCTCTCTTCTGCTGTCCTGCGATTTGTGCTTATAAATCAAGCGATGTGAGCTTCTATTGGGCCAATATTGGGGCTTTGCCACGCAGGGGAAAATTAAGTGTGTAGGAACTGGAAGCCAATTGTTAACAAATTTTAGGATTTAATGATTGAAAATCAAAAGGATAGGTATGTTTAAACAACTAGTAGTCTGGGCGTTTTGTGCTTTATTTTCCGTGAATGTTTTTGCCGTAGACCCATATGCTCCAGTAGTACCTCAAGTATGGTCATCAATTATTACGATAAGCGGGGGGCCTGCATGGTCTGATCCGGGAAAAGATCAATACCTTTATCCTTATCCTGCACCCATGTTTAACTATTATATTGCTGATTCAGAATCTGATTTTTTAGGTACAGGTGAGATTTTTTTTGGGTTACAACGTTTTATTGGCGCAACTAATATCATTGGGCAATTGGGTCTTGGTGTTGCAGCAGCGAGTGATGCTTATCTTTCGGGGGTGGTGAATGTAAACGGCATTCCTAATGTTTATACCTATCAGTATAAGGTAAGCCATGTTCGTGCAGAAATGAAGGGTAAACTTATTGCCAATGGGTTTCAAACCGTACAACCTTATCTTAGTGGAAGTTTTGGTGTCGGTTGGAATCATTCTCATGACTATTCGTCTACTACAATAGATCCGGTTCTTTTCCCTACATATTGGTTTGGCACTAGCAGCGTTGTTGCTTTTTCTTATACTCTTGGAGCAGGTATCCAAAAGATGTTAACTCCTAATTGGCAAGTAGGTGTAGGGGCAGAGTTCGCCGATTGGGGAAAAAATTATTTAGGGGGTGATGATGCTACTACTCTTAATCAGGGTCCAGGCATGCCTCATTTATATACAACCGAATTGTTATTTAGTTTAAGCTATATGTTTTAAGTGTTAGTAAAATCCAAGAGCATTGCACGAAAAATAGGCCCCGAGGATAAGTTGTCGGGGCGTAGCCAAAAGGTGATTAAGAGACAGTATAAGAGCTCAAATATAACTGATTGTCTGAGCTACAGGACAGCACTTTTGTGAAGGGTGACGTTGTTTTAAAACTGACAAGCAATCCCAAAATATTAACGTTCATCAGGTTGCTTAAAATGCTTCGCCCTGACAATTTTGCATGTGTCATCAGTATTCCTAGCGTATGTATCTACGCAGAATTAAAGCAGTATTAGCACCTCCAAAGGCAAAATGGTTGGACAATGCTATATCAACAGATTTTCTTCGCGCTTGATGAGGAACATAATCCAGATCACAAGCCGGATCTGGAGTGTCTAAATTGATTGTTGGTAATAATAAATTATGTTGTAGACTTAAGCATGAGGAAATAATTTCCATCACTCCAGAGGCGCCTATAGAATGGCCTATCATCGCTTTTTGCGCAGTGACTGGAATTTCATAGGCCCTTTCCTTAAATACGGATTTAATCGTTTGAGTTTCCGTCGCGTCATTCAAGGTAGTTCCGGTCCCATGTGCTTTTATATATTGGATATCCTGAGGTGATACCCTTGCATCATCTAAGGCTGCTTGGATTGCGCGTTGCTGTCCTTCAGAAGAAGGGGCTGTGATGTGAAACGCATCACAACTAGCACCAAATCCGATGATTTCTGCAAAAATGGGAGCACCTCTTGCTTGCGCTTGGCTTAATTCTTCAAGAACTAAAATTCCAGCTCCTTCTGCCATGACCATTCCTTCACGATTAAGATCAAATGGACGACAGGCTTTGGCTGGATTCTCGTTATTAATAGACATTACTTTAAGCTTGCACCATGCAGACATCATGGATTCCCAAATAGGCGCCTCTGTTCCTCCACAGATAGCCGTAGAAATGATACCTTGAGAAATTTGCTGGTATGCTGCACCTATAGCATCAGCTGATGAAACGCATGCATTTGAAATTGTGGAGTTAGGCCCACCTATACCAAATGCAATAGCAATAAAGTTTGCAACGGAATTAGGCATTCCCCTAATTACAGTTAAAGGTTGCATTTTTTTCCAGTTATTGGTGAAAAACATCCTATAACTTGTTTCTGATTCAGGATAGCCTCCCATTCCTGTGCCTATGTACGTTCCGGCTTTGCGTAACTCGTGTTCAGTAAGTCCCGACTGTAATAATGCATTGTGCGTGCAATATAAGGCAAATTGGGCTACACGTACGTAGCGCTTATTTTTATTCAATTCAGGAAGATGCTCTAATGAAAAGTCAGTTATTTCACCTGCTATTTGGGTTGGATAAAGAGAGGGATCATAGTATTGAATGCGTTTTATTCCGCACTGTCCTTGACTTGCAGCCTCCCAGAATTTGCTAAGTCCAGTTCCTATGGAAGAAGTTACTTCCATACCGGTTATTACAACCCTTTTTTTCATTAATGATCCTTTAGTTTTTATCAACAGCAAACTCGTTCTTAAATAGAAGTATAAAAAATGAATGAGAATTGAATTGTTCCATTTTTTCAGTCCAATACTAAGGGGGGGCTTTAAATTTTGTCAAGTTCTATCTTGAGTAATCATTTATTAAGACCCTATTACTCCGGTTATTGACTCTAGCTAACCCAAAATTCGTGGCCATTTTATAGATTATTCTTTATTCCTATTAAAGGGATACAATCAATGTGGATGCATGCATCATGGGCTACAATTAATCAAAAATTATCTTTTCATGATAAAGCGGATGGAGGCGTAATTTGTTCACAGAAGTAACAATAAATGAAGCTCTTGAAGATATTGAAACCTTGAAAAATATTGATGAGTTTTCTCTGCTAAAAAAGAAGATATTGAGAATATGCTAAACCAACAGAAGTTATCACTTGACGGCTACAACAAGACAATCGGTCGTATCCCCTGATATTCTTATACACTTCACAACGCTACTTATCCGCTGGCTTAGATTCTCCTTTATTGCCTTGTTTCTGTTTTATGTGTTTTTCCAATTGGTGGAGATCGATTTCCCAATAATCACATGCATTTTGAGTGAGAAAACCAAGGCGAGAATATAAGCTGAGTGCTTTCTGATTATGTGTTTCCACATCGAGATTAAGATGGGGTTTCCCTTCACTTAAAGCAAAATTAATACAGTGCGCTATTAAAGCAGTTCCCAATCCTTTCCCTTGTCTTATTGGTAATACGGCAATATCAGAAAGTGTTGCTCCATGCTTTTGCCAACGTAAATGGGCTTTACCAACAAGGTGGTTGTCTTCAAAGGCGAGGATTATTTGATAGTTTCTATCACCGAGTATGTGTTCGAAACGTGGAATTAACTCTGCCTGTGTTTTAAAAAAACAGGATTCATCCAGAACACAAAGAAAAGGAATATCTTTATCGGTTGCAGTTCGAAAAGTTAAGTCCTTATTGTAATCAAGTAAAGGACTTAAATCATTTCGCTCCATATAGTATTCACTATGCATATAGGTGCATCCGAGATCAGGTAGCCAATGGTGATTTAAATGAGCCGGACTTGAAAATATTAATTTGAAAAAATTTTGCTCCTTTACAAGGGGTAAAATACTTCGAAGCAATTTTTTGGCTATGCCTTGACGACGATAAGAGGGATGGATCAGCAGTGAAATTTCAACAGCATCATCATAAAAAAAATACACACTTAAGAAACCGATTAATTTTTTGTTTTCATAGTCCAATAGAATGGTTGGAAAGTTTCTTTTTTGGGTTAATAAGTGAGTATATAAGTTAGGAACACTGCCATCGTTTTTTTTGCAGATGGCTTTTAATTGTTCTAGATCTTTAAGTTGATCCTCATTGAGTTGATTTGTATTGCTCAGCATAATTTTGTTAATTGTCACTATTTCTGTTAAGAATAGCTGGTTTTAATGAAATTTGCTCTTATTAATTGATTAAAAATGCAAATTTAGCACTGCAATAATAATTTCTAAAGTGATTAAAACGATAATGATTATTTCCAAATTATGGCCGTGTCGATTATCCAAGTAGTTGTTAAACATATCAAAGATTTCATTTAGAGTATCGAGACGATGATTGATTGCGTTGACGCGTCTTTGTATGTGCAAGTAGCGTTCAAGCATCGTAAAGTGTTCTTCTAATGTTGGATGTTGCCAAAAATATTTTGGGTGATAGAGAAAATTACTAATTAAGTTCATTTCGCTTTTCGCACCAAGAATTTCACCAATAATTTGCTGTATTTGTGTACGACTAATCTCCATTTCACCTGACAAGGAAAGTTTTTGAATCATGGGATTGTATTTTTCGATCAGCACTTCAATAATGGTTTCAAAATACTGCAACTTAACTGATTGAGAAAATCCATAAGACAGGCTAAGTTTCAACTCATCGCTATCATTTTCAATCGTTAAACAGTCTACATCAAAAAAATCATGGGGTTCTATAGTAGTTTTACTACCATATTGATAATGAAATTCATCATGGACCAAGAGAGCTACAGGTTTATCAATGAGGCTCTTAACAATATTCAAATAATCGTTAATTTGATAACGTTTGACTCCCCAAGAAACTACAGCGCCGTTTTTAAAAATAAATACGGTATGATTTTTATTATGATTAGCACTTAGCTTCAGTACATCGCGAGTTTTAATCGCTGTAAATTCACCAGAAGCGTTTTTAAAATAATTATCTACGCGTGTTAAATCAATTGACTTACCAATACAAAAACTTAAGCATTCCATGATGGTTATAATCCGCGAACTCAAAGCATTTAAAGATATATAAGAAATAATTTGCTGCATCAGCTCTAATTAAGATCAGATACAGCAAGATTATTTATATAGTATATAATAATTTCAGTAATTATCTCAAATGGCGTCAATGGATGCAAAAATGCCTTAGTTACTGTTTTTAAGATATGCTATCTGCTGTCTCGCGATTTAGATAAGTTCTTTTACGATCACTAGCACCACCTAACCATTGAGGACAAACTTCCAAAATTTCAGCGATTTTGTTGAGCTGATCATCTCCTGGAAGTATGTGACCAAAAATAAGGGAGTTTGCTAAATGACGTGAAACACCAAATACTTTAGATACAGCTTTTGTTTTTTCAGTTAACTCTTCCGGGAACCCTAAAGAAGCTAATTCGCGATTGAAACGTTGCGAAAATACTTTACTGTTCATTTTCTCACTCCATGAAAAAATATTTTTCAGCATCATGCTGCTACCACATACTAGTTGCTTACCCAGTCATAAGCTATGGTAAGAATGTTATAACTTATTTTTTTTCAATAGAAAAGTTCTTTTATTATGAAATCAATTAGTTATTTTTAGATTAAAAGCTTTTTTTTTGCATAAAAAGTTTATTTTTAATAATGTTGTGTGATTTTTTTCGATCAAAATCCGAATTAATTTATAATTTTTTACACTAATCGTATGAAATAGGGTATAATGCTGTGCTGAAATTCATTAGTGCTAAAAAATTTGTTAAAGTTATCAATTATTAAGGGCTGTTGCTAATTTATCTCCATGCCTCTACTTGGCTTGCTTTGTGCAGAGTAGATAATGAAATAGTCAATGTCTCTTAATTTTCTTGTTCCTTGGTATGGTTTAAGGATATAAACATGACAAGGAATATTTATTTCACGTTAGGAGCTAAAACAGAATGATGAAAGTAGCCTCGATTTTATTTGGTTTTGTTTTAACCGGCTTGGCATTTGCTAATGGTCCTAAAGAAATAACAACTCATACGGTGACTCTCTCAGGTTTGCAACCTGGAGAAGGTCGATATATTCGTAGCGATGTCTTCGAGAACAATAAATTCCAATCAGGTTATTATTTTTGTGCTGGCGCAGATAGTTTGCTTTATGACTTGCAATATGTTTTTTCGAAAAGCCAAGAACCATTTCATGCAGAACATTTAATTAAGTTTTCCATATGCCAAGATGAAACTATGGCACAATGTCACGAGTTTGCTGTAGATAAATACCTCACTTTTAGAAATCTCGATGGGTATTTGCAAAATGACGTGACTAAAACAACGGTAGATATTTCTCCATTAAAAACAGCTTATCAGTCCTGCGAACCAAATGCAGATATGGATGAGTTGGTCAAACAATCAATTTATGAAAATGATCGTCGCTTTGCCCGTATCGGTTAATTCATTATTTTTCTGCCAAACTTTCAGATAAAGATCTGTTGCGCGCTGCTGCACGTGCTGTTGTGTTAGCACGCGCAGCAGCGGTCATTATTTCTCATTTAACTCCCCTGAATTTGTCATTTTTTTGTTAAGTTTTAGCAAAATCATTACAAATAGTTGTGTAAAAGAACATTTAGATGGTTAAATTACGTGCATTTTTCGTTTGTCTATACATTAATTTGGAGGTTTATTGAATGAAAAAAATGAAAGTATTAGGTTGTTGTTCTTTGTTAATACTAGCATTGGATGCATACTCTTATCAAACTCGAGACAGTAAAATATATGATGACCAGGGCCAAGTTGTTCATGTTGATGGATTATCATGGTCTGGATTTCAAGATACGAATGTTCTTCAAGGATTACAAAGCAACTCCTTTTATGCAATTCCATCACTTCAATCTAATCCTAGATCTTTTGGGATGATGGATTTAATCAGTAAGCCCTGGGAGTTTCCTGATTCAGGTATTGATAAAAGCTCCGCTGTGTCGTTTAAAACCATACGTTTACCGATCCAACCCGAAGTGCTTTATGATGATCAACGTGAGGTAGATTTGAATAAATGGCTTTCAGATAAAGCCAAACCAAGTGCCGGGAATGGTATTTTTTGTAAAACCTGGCAGAGCAATGGCAGTGGCTGTGAGAAGGCAGTTAGCCCAAGAGAAGCTTTTTGGATTGTCTTACAAGAATTTAAAAAGAACAATATCAAAGTAATGATTGATATCCATCACCGTCAAGGGTATGGCGATGCAATGCGTGATGGAACGGTGTATGACATGGCGCAGTACGAGCAAGATATTGCTCTTTTAGCTAAAGAAATTAAAGAGCGCCAATTAGATAATGTTCTAGGCATTGATATTTTTAATGAGCCTTATCGTTTGAATTGGTTTAAAACACACGACTCTCAAGTCCCATGGACAAAAGTCATCGCAACTGCTGCAAATGCAGTGCAAAAGAATAATCCTGATTTATTGTTATTTGTAGAAGGACCAGATTCAGGCAATGATGATTCAAATAATCCCGTTATTTGTGTTCCTAAAGCACAAGTACCTGATGATAATGGATACAGTCATTCTCCCGATCCTTCGTTGTGCGGCACTCTTGAACGAGTTTTTTTCAAAGGCAATTGGGGCGAGGATTTTAAACCTTTGCTTAACGAGCAATTGGCTCAAAATGGGGTTGCTGTTTTTGACGCGGTTAAATTGAAAGAGCAGTTAGTTCAGCAAGGAATAAATCAATCTGCTCTGGAATGGTTAATGGGTGATGAACAAGCTCAAAATAGCCATTTAGTCTTTTCACCTCATGTATATCCTGCGGAAGTTGCTGGGTGGGAAACTTCGCCAGGCATGGCGAGCCAATTACGTTTTGATTGGTCATGGGGTTTTTTATATAAAGCGGGTTATCCTGTTGTTCTTGGCGAAGCGTCTTGGAAAACCGCAAAGGGCAAAGCATTTTTTACAAATTCATTAATGCCTTATTTACAAAATAATATGGAAACAAATAACCTCTTTTTCTGGGCAATTGGTTATCTTGGTGATACGGTAAGTGCTATAGATCCAAATTCAGGTAAACTTAATTTGGAAGTTCAACAAACCTTAAAACCATACTTTGATGATATTTAGGGTATTTATTTTGGAATGCTAAAAGCATCGCCTGGGTGAAAGGAATGCGACCCAGGCAAATCATTATGAAATAGCCTCAGTGATTAGAGCAATAATAATTAAATTCTTCTTGCTGTTGAGCTGAAGACTCACTCTGCTGCATATGAAAGAAACTATTAGAATACGTGTGTTTCTCTGGCTTATCTTCAATAATCATTTGATCTAATGGTAATCGTACCAAACACGTTTTCTACTAAAAACTCACGATCTGTGGCTTCACATTCCAGGAGACACAATCCCAGAGTTCAGAATGATCTTTATTTTCAAAGATGCATAATGCTCCGGTAGCAATCTTAATTCCATATTGTCCACTGAAAGCCGCAAAATTACCCGTCAAATAAGGTAAAAAACGCGCAACTCCGTTACTTGTGATGACCAAACATGTTTTTCCCATATACTTTGTGCGAAGCCGAATAGAAAAATCAAGCCAATTTTTGATGAGTGTTGCCGGATCAACATTCCAACCTTGAGGAACTATTGCCTGGGTTTCCCAGGCCCTCAACGCATCTTGTCCAATTCGAGCAATTACATGTTCTTCTGGTTGGTTTTCATCGGGCCCATAATCGATTTCGTTGAAAATGGACAAAGTTTCAATAGGCAAATCAGAACCCATAGTGCTTTGCGCTTGTTCTGCGGTCTGGATAGCGCGTTTTAATTTCGAGGTAAAAATCACATCAGGAATAAGATGCTGTTGCTTTAGGTAAGCACCTAGTAAACGCCCTTGAAGTAAGCCGCTTTCTACTAAAGGTAAATCAGTAGTGCCTACTCGACGAACAATATCGCTGGGAGCGAATGTGTTTCCATGACGAGCGACAAGTAATCGAGTGGTCATATTATAGAGTCTCTTGAGATTGAGGGGGCAATGAAGTGAATAATTCACCATATTTAGCGATCAATGCTTCAGCACGAATGACGTCTTGCGGGCTATCAATCCCAGACATGCTCGCGCGATTTTTATAATCAACAGGAACACAACGAATCGTGTAGCCATTTTCCAAGAGGCGTAATTGTTCCAATCCTTCTAATTTTTCAAATTTACTTTCAGTTAAAGTAATATATTTTTCCAGCATCTGGAGCGAATATCCGTATAAACCAATATGACGAAATATAGGGCTTTTATCGCTTTTTTGGCGTAACTTTTCTTCTTGGCGCACAGCAGGAATGATATTTTTGCTAAACCAAAAGGCGTTCCCAGTTTGTTCATTGAAAACTGCAGTAGTTCCACTAAAAGGGGTTGTCTGTTTATTTTGGCGTAGTTCATCGAGTTGTTTCCAGGTTAATTGCGTCACGGGAGTGACTACATCACAAGGTGAAACAGCGAAGGAATCAATCATGGCTCGTAAAAAATCTGGGGGCGTTAGTGGTGCGTCCCCTTGCATATTTAAAATGAAATCAGGTTTGCTTGGTATTTGTTGTATTGCTTGAGCGACGCGATCAGTACCACTGGGGGCATCTGCGGAAGTCATCACAGAGACAACGCCAATTTCATGACAATGCGCGACAATTCGTTCATCATCTGTTGCGACAATTACAGCGATGTTTTCTAGTCCTTTAGTAGCTGCGAGTGACAAATGGACTACACGTTGTAGCATCGTTTGGCCCTGAATTTTCACCAATGGTTTTCCTGGTAGTCGGGTAGAGGCATAACGAGCAGGGATAACAATGGCGGTTTTCATGGCAAAAGGTGGATTAAAGATAAAAAAAACAATAATAGCCTAAATAATGGGCTGTTACTATAGTAGAATGGGCATGCAATAATTTGGGTTTAAATAAGGATATTGATGATGAAAAAAATAAATGCAGTCCTCATGGGGGTTATGATGATGGCCTCTTTGGATGTTAGTGCCGATCAACATTCCTTGGCAAAATTAACAGACTTAGCAGGGGCATCTGGGTTTGAAAAATCTGTTCGCGATGTGGTAAAACTACAATGGCAACAGTCAATGAGTCGCGTTACTGTAGATGGAATGGGAAATTTAATTGGAGTATACAAAGAAAATGCCAAAGGTCCTAATGTTCTGTTAATGGCTCATATGGATGAAGTTGGCTATATGGTTGAATCGATAACGCCTGATGGTTTTTAAAGATTATTCCTCTAGGAGGTATTCCTGCCTCGGTTATTTTTGCCCAACGCTGGACTGTTTCCACCCCTAAAGGGCCTATTCTTGCTTACTCTGGAATGGATTCAACTCACCTTATTGAAGAGCAAAAAAAAAATAAATTACCTGCAGTTAATGCCGTATTTTTAGATATTGGTGCTGAAACAAAAGAACAAGCTGAAACCCAATTTAATGTTCGTCCAGGATTACAAGTGACTCCCGCCAGTCAATTTAGTCCTTTAAGCGAGAATCGTTATTTAGCAAAAGCACTGGATGATCGCTTGGGATTAGCGTTGATTGGCGATGTTCTGGAGTCCATCAATAATCAGCAACAACCGAATCAGCTTTTTACAGCAGCAACAGTACAAGAAGAAGTGGGATTACGTGGAGCAAGTACGGTTTTTAATAGCACCCATCCCGATGTTACCATTAATGTTGAAGTAGGCATTGCTGATGATTATCCTGCATTGATTGCTGCCCGTAAAGGTAAAATTGCTTTAGGCAAAGGACCAACCTTATTTGTTTATGATCGTTCAATGATTCCCCACCAAGAGTTATTAAGTTGGATTTTAGATTTGGCTAAAAAAAATAACATCCAAGTACAATTAGAATCTGAAATGGGGTATGGTCAAGATGGATCCAAAGTACAGGGATCAGGTTCAGGAGTCCCAAGCATTAATATCGGGGTACCTATCCGTTATGCTCATCAACAAGCAGGTGTATTTGATAAACGTGATTATGATCAAGCAGTAAAGTTAATTAGTTTAATTGTCACTCATCTCAATCAAAATGTTGTTGATCAAATTAAAGCGGGTTGATTTTGTAAGGAGAGGGATGTTTACATCCTTCTTTTACTTCATTTTTTCCTTACATTGTTCCAGGAAATAATTTGCTGATGAGTCTTGAGGATTTAGGGTCAATATTTCTTGAAAGAGCGCTGATGCGTCATGAAATCTTTTTGCTTCATAATGATTTAAAGCGGTAGCAAAAAGAGTGGCTGAATCATTTTTTAACTGAATTTCAGCTGGTGAATTATGATTAAAGATTTCATAAATATTTATGGGATAGTTTTTACCTTTTACCTTGGTTAAACCTAAAGAACGAAAATTATATCGTTCTTTGAATTGCAATTGCGAAAAGGTTTGTTCGCTAATTAATAGCTCTATATCAAAAACTCGAGTTAAGCTCTCTAGCCTTGAGGCAATGTTGACTGCATCACTAATCACACTGCAATCCATTCGTTCTTCAAATCCAACGGTGCCTAAAATCAAATGACCTGTATTGATACCGATGCCTACGCGTATAGGATCCAAATGGTCGTGTGTTCGAATAGAATTAAAATTATCTAGTGCCGCTAACAATTGCGATGCAGCGGTCAGTGCATCATCTGCATTATTAAATAATGCCATTATCGCATCGCCAATATACTTATCAATAACGCCAGAGTTTCTAAGGATTACGGGCTCCATATAGCTCATCAACGTATTAATCAGATTAAAAATTTCAACTGGGGAAAGTTGTTCGGCAATTGAAGTAAAGGACTTGATGTCCAAAAAAAGAACGGTCATTACTTTTTCAACACAATCACCTAATTTGATGTCGGCAATATTTTTTCGATTCAGTACCTTAAGAAAATCTTGGGGTACAAAACGGGCTACTGCGATGGCATTTTGTTGAATTTGCAGTAGTTTGTCGAGTAATTCATTATTTAATGCCCTAACTTTTTGCTCAGCAATTTGCAACTCTTGAAAATAAGAATTGGTTCTCACCATATAACGAACACGATAACCAAGTAAAGTAGGATTAATCGGCTTAGTGGTAAAATCTGTCGCACCAGCCTGGTATGCAATATTAATCGATTCATAATCTTCCAAACCGGTGACTATCATAATGGGAAGATAGTGCCAATCAGGTAATTTGCGAATTTCAGCACAGACTTGAAAACCATTTAAACCGGGCATTTCTACATCCAGCAATACAGCGTCGGGTTTCGCCGTTGCAAGTAATGATAATGCTCGCTCACCATTCTCAGCTTGGACCACATTAAAACCCACTTTCATTAAAGCATCGCAAGTAATTAGACGCATAGTAGCACTATCATCAACAACTAAAATCAATGGATTTTCTTTTTCCATAAAAAGGTTACTCGCTTATAATAGTACAAATTTTTGTTAAATAACCCGCAATATGCTCTAATTCAATAACTTTATCTACAGCATTTAATGATTGCGCTACAGCCCCCATGCCAAAAACTACAGAGCTTTCTTGGTCTTGGATTAAAGTATGTCCGTGAGCTTGTTTTAATTCCAATAATCCTGTTGCGCCGTCATCACTCATTCCCGTTAAAAGTATTCCTATAGCTCTGTCTTGGGAAACTTTGGCGATTGATTGAAATAAATGTGTAATTGATGGGCGAAATCCGGAAACAGGAGGAGCATCGACTAACTTGCAAATTAAATGTTTATGGGCTCTCTCAATCTCCAGATGTTTATGCTCAGGAGCTATGTAAACTACTCCTGCTTTTAATGTTTCATAATTTTCTGCATTTTTAACAGTGAGATTTACATTTTCCGCAAGCCATTGTGCAAACCCACAAATAAAACCACTACTCATATGTTGTACAATCACGATAGGTACAGGAAAATCTGCTGGTAATTGAGAGAGAATGGTTTTCAATGCCATGGGACCACCAATAGAAGCCCCCATAGCAATAATTTCATATAAAGGCTCCCCTGTATGCTCGGTGTGTGCTTTGTGACTGCCATGAGCTAAATGCTTTTTTAGTGGTTTTTTTACTACTCGAATGTCTGCAAGGCTACGCAGAGTATCAACGATATGATTTTTGCTGTCTTCAAAAGAAGGTGAAAATACACTTTCCGGTTTTTCTAAAGCAGTTAATGCTCCTGCGTCAAGAATATGAAAGGTAGCATGAGCTGATTCGCTATTTATCAGGGAGCTAATGATCACTATTGGTGTTGGATTATGAGCCATAATAATACGAGTAGCCTCTAGTCCATCCATGACCGGCATATGAATGTCCATAGTAATAAGATTAGGCTTTAGCTTTGCGGTTAACTCAATTGCTTCCTTACCATTTTTGGCGACACCAATCACCTCCATATCTTTCGCTGATTCAATGATATGTTGAATTAGCGCAGTTTCCGTAGGTGAGTCATCAACAATTAAAATTTTTATCATAGTAGTAGTTCACTATAGCAGTACCCTTTTAATGATCTCTGCAGAATTCAAGACGAAATTAATTTGATTGCTGCCTGTTAAAGTCGCCCCAATAACACAAGGTATATTGGTTAAAGGTTCTTGCAATGGTTTGAGTACAATTTCCCGTTCACCAATAATTTCATCGACAAGCAAGGCAATGCACTCTTCATCTTTCTTGATGACTACAACAGAAAAATTTTCCTTGAAATTTTTTTTATTTTCATCAAGATACAACACCTTTGACAACGAGCATAACAAAATTGGTTGTTCCTTAACAAGGACGGTTTGATTTCCTTCTACATGAACAATATCTTTTTTTTGTAACAGCAAGACGCATTCCACAGAGCTGGTAACAATTACAAATGTCTGGCTACTGCACATAATAATTAAACCGCGTTCAGTAGCTAAGGTAAGAGGAACTTGCAAGAAAAAAATAGTTCCTTTTCCTGGTTGACTTTCTACATTCACTTGACCTTTTAAACGAAGTAAGTTCGATCGCACTACATCAAGTCCTATGCCGCGTCCAGAAATATCAGTAGCTGACTTGCGCGTAGAAAAACCTGGCCGAAAAAGGAGATCAAAAATATTTTCTTGTTTCATCGTTTCAAGTTCGGTTTGGGTAATAATATTTTTTTGAAGCGCGCTACGAACTACATCCTCTGTTTTAATTCCTGAACCATCATCGATTATTTTAAAAACAATTTGGTTGTTTTTCTGCAGGACTTCAATGGTGATATTTCCTTGTGCTGGTTTGCCATTTTTCAGACGCAACTCACTACTTTCAATGCCATGATCAATGGCATTACGTAAAATGTGGACTATGGGATCTTTAAGACCATCAAGTATTAGTTTATCAATTTTTACATTATTACTTTTAATTTCGAAATTCACCTCCTTATTTAGCTCTTGAGCTAAGTCACGAACTATGCGCGGTAAATAACGTAATTGATTCACCACCGGAATAAGACGCAAAGTACGAATTTCATCCTGAAGTGCATTTAATAAAATCGATAATTCGCTCACGGGGATACGTAACTCTCTTTCAATCAAGTGGGCTGCTTTTTTGGCTTCCGTGAGTTCAGTAAAGTTTACAGAGGATAAGGTATCCAAATGCTTTATTTCATTTCCAGAGTAATTTTTAATTAAATCATAAGTATTTTTTTTCCAGGACTTAGTTAGTTGCTCTAACTTGAAATTAATTTTGGTTAATTTTGCATAGTTTTCTTCAATAGCAATTTTAATGGCCTGAATCTCTTCCATATAAACTGAAATACGTTCCAAATTTTGTAAGGATACGCGTATGGATTCAAATTCATTCTTTAGAGGTACGGTGGGAACGCCAGCTGTTTCTTGATGCTTGGTTGACGTTTGATTACTTAGCGAGATATTGGACGCTTTTTCTTTTTGAGTAATGCCTTCGGCATAATAGGTTAATTGCTGTAAATGATTGTGTAAATCAAAAGATAAAGGTCTTTGTTCACTAAAGCACTGTATGGCTTCACTCATATAATCAATCGATTGCAGGCAAAGATTAATTATTTCAGAAGAAATCTCGATCTTTTTTTTCTGGATTGCAGCAAATAAAGCTTCTAAATAGTGAGCAATTTCTCCTACATCAAGAGCTCCTACGCCTCGAGCAGAGCCTTTGATATTATGGGCAACACGAAAAATTTCTTCCAATAAATTTTGGAATTCTTGTTCAGATTCTGTTCCTTTCTCGAGGTGTAATAACCCATCCGTTATCGTGATTAAATTTTCATGAAGCTCTGTTTTAAATGTTTCAACAATTTTTTTTATAAATTCACTATCCGGGGAAGGAGGAATAGGTATTGAGGAAGATGCTTTCTCTTCATTAGATTTCTTTTCAGAGGATGCAGTTTTTGATGGTGTTATTTGTTTTTCTTCTTCATGTTGTTCAGGCTGTAAAAGAGATTCCAGTTGATATAATAATTCATTAAGATTGGCGGAAAGAGGTTTTTTTTCAATAAAATCCCGCATGGCTTCACGCATCCCATCAACTGCGCGAAATGTTAATTGGATGATCTCTGTAGAGATTTTATGGTATGGATCAAATAGTTGTTCAACAAATTCAGCGATCTTCCCAAGATTTTGCATCCCTACTGAAAATGCTGAAACTTTAATATTGCGTCCAGCACGAGAAATGTCCGCCATCATAAGATTGAGATCATTTACTGCTTCTGCACGTTCAATTTTTTTTAAATTCTCAGTAATAATTGACAGTAATGACTCAAGCTCTGGGCCAAATGTTTCAAGTAACTGTTTTAAAAACTGATCGTTTGGAGTCATATTAAAGCTTCTACACTTTATAAATATTCACACCCTCTTTGAGGTGTTTTGCTATATCATCTAACTTATGGATAAAATCCATCAACTCTTTAATGCCACCTGAAAATGTTGATGTAGTACGGTTAATTTCATTCATACTTTCGACTATTTGCTCAATACCTACAGCTTCCTGACGTATAGCTACTTCAATATGCTGGCTTGAAATAGAAGCTTCATTGATCATTTTACTCAGTGTCTGAATGACTTGCCCGGCTTTATCAATGAGTTTTGTTCCTGATTCAAGGGCTTTTGCTCCTTCCTCGGTAACAGTAACGGCTTTTTCGGTAGTTCGTCGGATGTCTTCAAGAATTTTTTGTACCTGTACTGTAGATTGTTCTGATTGTTCCGCAAGATTTCTAACTTCAGTGGCAACAGCAGCAAATCCTTTTCCAGCTTCACCTGCTTTAGATGCTTCAATTGATGCGTTCAATGCGAGCATTTTTGATTGTTGTGCTAGAGTATTCACTACTGATGTGATATCTCCAATTTGTTGCGTGTGGGTGCTTAAGTCAAGAATGGTTTGAGCAATCAGCTTCATTTTTTCTTCTAAAGCATTAATCCCCTCGATGCTTTGTGCTACCGATTCCGTGCCTAATTTTCCTTGTTCATAAGTATTTTTAGCAACTTCCCTTAACGTTTGCGCTTTAGCCATAGTTTGTTTTGAGCTTTTATCAATTTCTTCTAGAGAAGCGCTGATCTCATTAATTGCAGATGCTTGTGAGGTAATACTTTCGGCTTGCTCATTGGCTGAAGTTAGAATTGTTTCAACCATGATGACAATCTCATTACCCGCGGCAGTGATTTTTTTTGTAATAGACGCGAGGCCATCGGTCATTAAATTTAAATCTTTGCCTAAATCTTGTAAAACATCTTCTTGATCAATTTCAAGGTGCTCTCTCAGGTCGCCTGCGGCAACTTTACTGCTATGCTCACGAAATTTCTTTGATGAATTAACTAATTTTTCAAATAATATTCGAGATTCCTCTTCTTTAGTACGAAGAATCGCTTCATTTTTCTTAATTGCTTCTTGCATCGCTTTGAGTGATAAAAGCAGTTTACCTAATTTATCTCTCGTTGGAATATGAATTATGATGTCGCGTTCACCTGCGGCAATTTGTTCAGCAATATCAATTGCCTTGTCAATTGGAATGGACATCGCTCGCGAGGTGATATAGGGAACGATGATAGTTAAAATAATAGCTAAAATCAGTAGCCAATAGGCAGAATTCTTTATCGAAACTAAACTTTTATTGATTTTGGTCGTATTTTTTTCGATTTCTTGAGACAACAGATAGAATATACCCCCCGTTCTTTTCCCTGTTTCAGCAGAATAAGTACCGTCGATAATTTTAAGCATCGCATCTTCAATACTTCTTGTTTTATTCCTGGTCGTTTCTACATTATCAGGATTATTGGGATCCCATGGCTTATTGATTATCGAGCTTTGAATATCGTAAAGAGGTAAATAGAGTTCTTCTAGTTTATCCCATTCTTTTCTGAGTTTGGCATTATCTATGGAATGCATTGCTTGATTCCATTCATTTCTAATATTAGTGATTTGTCCCCATAGGCGTTCGAAATGGTTTTTATCTTCCGGGTTGCCTGTCATTGCCCAATTTTCTAGTAAGTCTTGAACCTCATAAATTTGACTATCAAGGATTTGTGGCAAATTTTCACTGCGTATTTTCTGGCTTAATTGGACTACAAAGTTAACCTTGGGTATTAAAAGCATAATTAACAGCAACAAAGGAAGACTAAGAGTCATAAATCCAATGATTAAGCGGGCATGAACTGTGATAACAAAGCCTCGATTATTAATGGTTTCCATGAGCCTCTCCTCTCCTATATAAACTTTTTTTAATTTCTAAACATAAACTCGATATTAGAGTCTCAACATGGATGATTGCTGTGACCGCATGATGTAATCCTAAAATATACTCAGGCTTTGCTGTATTAGTCGACGATAAAGGAACGGCCAATTGATTTGGCTGATAAGTAGCACTTCCTTCGATTTGAGGAGTAAGTAAAGCAAGGGTAATGTTATCGGAATTAATCACAATAATAAATTCGTTTTTTTGTTTATGCGTCGAAGGTTGTGGATGAAAGAATTGGAATAGATCGATCACCGTAATTAATGCCCCTCGCCAATTAATGACCCCGGCAATAAAATGGGGGATGAAGGGAGGTCTTACCAACTCCACATGATGTAAAATTTCTTGAACATAGTGATAGGGAATTCCATAATGTTCATTCTTGCTAAGGGTGAAATGAACAAAAGCAATACCGTTATTTTGAGTTTTATCCACTTCCTGTTGTGCAAGTTGTTTGGCTCTTGCTTGCAGTATGCATAATGCCTCCTCACTTTTTGGTATCAGTTCAGACGCATGCTTTTGTTCTTTTATCATCACTTAAAATCCTTTTTTGTTTCATCATCTTTATTTAGAGAGAAATAGATAGCATCATTATGATGAAAAATAAGATTAGTTCCTGATGTAACAATTGGATCTGATGCGCCTAATACAAGATAACCGTGCTCGGTCATGCAGGCGCTTAATTTTTTCATAATTTTTGTAACGAGTTCATTATCAAAATAAATTAGCACATTACGGCATAATATTAAATCAACATCAAATATTCCATTAATTATCGATGGGTAGCTATTATCGCATAGATTAAGATATTTAAATTGTACTAAGTTGCAAATTTCTGGTGAAAGAATGTATGAGCGATTATTGATTTTGAAATATCGGTTTATGTATTTCTCAGGAATAGATCGCATCGACCATTGTCCATAAGTACCGGCGTGTGCTTTTTGGAGTGCGCTGGTGTTTATATCAGTTCCTATTAAACAGAGATCCCATGTATCGATATTAGGAAGTAACTCTGTTAATAAGATAGCAATTGTATATATTTCTTCTCCAGAAGAACAACCTGCGCTCCAAATTTTTAAAGTAAAGTCATTCGATTTTTTTTTGATTAATTGAGGTAAAAGGATTTTTTCCAGCAAAATCATTTGATTCTTATCGCGAAAAAAATAGCTTTCGCCTACAGTAATTGATGCAAGTAAATCAGCTAACAACGACGAGTTACAGGAGCAATTTTTTAGATGATTTAGATACTCTTGGGGTGAGTAATTAAATTTAATACATGCGGCAATAATTGTTTTTGTGAGTTCTGTAGCCTGGTGTATCCTAATAACAAGACCAAATCGTTTGTGGATAAGTTCGATAAACTCAGGCTCGAGTTTTTTTGTCTCATTTATTATGGTATCAGTATTGTTGCTCATAATTAGTTACTTGATTTATTTCTTGTGTAAGTTTTAACGTAAATACCCAATCAATATTGATTAACAGCGAAACCCCTGTCTCTAGAGTTATGACACCAAAAAAAGGTGAGTTACTCTGTGTAAATTCTTCGTGGACTTCTATCCTTTTTTCATCTATTTCATCGATACCAAGTATGTTATCAACAATTAAACCCATCTGATGTGAGCCGTTATCGCAAAGAAGAACAGGTATATTTAAAGGATATATTTGCTCACGTGGCAAACCGATGCTAATTGCTAAATCAAGAACAGGAATGCATTTACTTTTAAGATTCATCAAGCCTGCGCAATAGACAGGACAAGATGGGACTGCCTCAAGCAGTGGTAAAGGAAGTACTTTAGCTACATATCTCAACTCAATACAGACACGAATGTCTTGTAAAAGAAAATGGAGAACAGTTATGTTCTTGGTTGACATTTTCGCTTCTTCCTCAGATAAAAATATTTCTAAGTATATGTATTATATTTATAGACTTAATACTATTTATGTACAAGCTAATTCCTACAGGAAATCGCTTCTTTGGGTGATCACCCTCTTTGCAAACACGATACAAGGACATGCTGCAAGGTGACATTTTAGAGCAAGGAGTTGTTGCTCTTGAACCCTCCGTATTTACGGAGGGTAATGGTAGATCCAGAGAAACAATTAAAAGAAGTCTATTCTGCTGAAGTGTCTTTACGTGCAAAATAATTTAAATCGAGCTCCCGAGCTGCTTTAACATCATCGAGTCGTTTAACGGGTAAAGAATGAGGTGCTTCTTTAACTAAGTTAGGATTTGTTGCTGCTTCTTCTTTTATCGATTTCATTACCTGTACAAATTGATCCAGTTCTTCTTTGCTTTCTGTTTCTGTAGGTTCTATAAGCAGGCATTCAGGAATAAGCAAAGGAAAATAGGTGGTTGGGGCATGCATACCATAATCTAATAATCTTTTGGCAATGTCCATGGCGGTAATGCCATAAGATTTCTTTTCTGGACTTAGTGTTAAGATAAATTCATGGGAAGCACGTCTGTTGGGATAGGCAGGGGTGAATCCTGCTTTCATTAGCTCTTTAAGCAGATAGTTAGCGTTTAGTGTCGCGTATTCCGAAACACGCAATAACCCCTCTTTACCAAGTACTCGTATATAAAAATAAGCTCGCAGTAATATGCCTGCATTTCCCATAAAGCAAGATAAACGACCTATACTCTGTGGATAATCTTGGCGAGTTGCCCAATGATATTCTGAGTTTGTTTTTTTCACGACAGGTAATGGCATGAACGGTAGCAAACGTTTACCTACAGCAACCGGGCCTGCGCCAGGTCCACCGCCTCCATGCGGGGTGGCGAAGGTTTTATGAAGATTGAGATGCATCACATCAAAGCCCATATCCCCCGGTCTTACTTTGCCTAGAATGGCATTAAGATTGGCACCATCGTAATACAATAAACCACCAGCTTGATGAACCAAGGCAGCTATTTCTTTAATCTGTCGCATAAACAATCCGAGTGTAGAGGGATTGGTTAACATGATGCCTGCAGTTTTTGGGCCAAGTTTGCTCTTTAATTCTTCAAGATCAATATCGCCGTCTGCAGCGGTAGCTATTTCAACAATCTTAAATCCGCACATGACTGCAGAAGCTGGATTTGTGCCATGAGCGGCATCAGGAATCAACATTTCATCACGTGCAGTATCGCCTCGAGATTGGTGATACGCTTTAATCATTGCAACACCTGCAAACTCCCCCTGAGAGCCAGCCATGGGTGTCAACGACACACCAGCCATCCCTGTCATTTCAGCTATATATTCTTGCAAGCGATAAAGTGGTTCTAAAAAACCTTGACTGTCTTGTTCGGTAGCAAGTGGGTGGCGGTTGAGAAAATTCGCGTGCGATGCTGCTTTATGTACCCCGCGCGGATTATATTTCATGGTACACGAACCTAATGGATAAAAATTACTGTCTATTGCAAAATTTTTATGGGAAAGACGCGTGAAATGTCGCACCACTTGTAATTCGGAGCAAGCAGGTAATTGAGGCGGTATTTTGCGCTCCAATTCCGCAGGAATGGCGTATTTACTCTTTGAAATTTTCGGTGCTTGTGCCGTAGCTTGACGGTTTTTTTGGGATAATTCAAAAATCAACATAATTTGCCTTCCGTTTTCTGAATAAGCTCTTTAAGTTCAGCTCGATGATTGACAGGGGTAAATTCAATAAATTGATACGTCGCTATTTCTGCTAAATAATAGGGATCATTTTTGAATACGGATTCAAGATAGGCACGGTCATTTGTCGCTGCAATGATGATACCGCCTGTACGTGGTTTCATGGGACCAGAAGCCACCAATAATCCTTGTTTGTAATAGTAATCAAGAAACTCTCGGTGTGATTGCAGATACTTATCGACTTCATTAAGCGGTACTAGATAAGTTAATTGAATTACGAACATGAGGCACCTCGTTGAGACATGATGGCTTTTAATGTTTTTGCGTAGTGCTCGATTTCTTCATCAGTACGCATTTCTGTAGCGCAAACCAAAAGGGTATTTGTTAATCGAGGATAGTGGATTTCTGGAGCATAACCACCAGTGATGCCTGCGTTGGCCAATTCTTTTAGTACTTGCTCAACGGGGTGATTTAATTGAAGTAATACCTCATGAAAATAAGGGGCATCAAAGACTAACTCTACACCATCAATTTTGGTTAAAATCTCAGCCAATGCATGTGTATTCTGGTGGCATTGGCTTGCTACTTGGTGTAATCCTTCTGCTCCCAAAAGACTCATGTGGATAGTTGCTGCGGTAACCAGTAATCCTTGATTAGTACAAATGTTTGAAGTGGCTTTAGCGCGGCGGATATGTTGTTCTCGTGCCTGTAATGTTAAAGCAAATCCTCTCTTACCTTCTTTATCTACAGTACAGCCAATCAGTCTTCCAGGAAGTTGGCGTACATGACTCATACGTGTACTTAAAAAACCAAAATAAGGTCCCCCGGATGCCATAGGTGAGCCTAAAGGTTGCCCTTCACCACAAACAATATCTACTCCATGGCTACCCCATAAACGTGGAGGTTTTAATAATGCAAGCGATACTGGATTAACACATGCAATACTAATGACTTTATTCTGATGTGCCCAATCACTCAGCTCATCAACTTTTTCAAGGCAACCAAAGAAATTAGGTTGTGCAATTACGAGCGCAGTAATATCTTCACCAGTATACTGCTCTAATGCAGAAAGAGGGATGATGCCTTGTTTTTCATCCAATGGTAAGGTAATCACTTCGATATGTTGATTACGTAAGATGGTTTCAACCGTTTCACGATAGAAAGGATGAACAGTCCCTGCAACTAACACCCGATTTGTTTTACTGTGTTTGTTGATGCGTACTGCCATTAAAATGGCTTCCGCCAAAGAAGTGGCGCCATCATACATCGACGCATTAGAGACATCCATGCCAGTGAGTTCACAGATCATGGTTTGATATTCGTAGAGTAGCTGTAAGGTCCCTTGACTTGCTTCAGCTTGATAGGGCGTATATGCGGTTAAAAATTCTCCACGAGAAGCAATATCCCACACTGCTGCAGGAATATGATGTTCATAACATCCTGCCCCCATAAAGCAAATTCCATTACGATTTTTATTTGCAAAATTTTGCGCTTCTTTCAACATATCCATTTCGTTGAGGCCTGCAGGTATGTTTTGAAAGCCTGCATAGAGCAAAGCGGAGGGAATCTCATCAAACAAGGCTTGTGTTTCTTGTGCTCCAATAGCATTCAGCATGGCCTTGATGTCTTCAGGGGTATGTGGGATATAAGGCATAATTAATGTTCCTCAGCAATCTCATTTTGATATTGTTCAGCGTTTAACAAACTATTTATTTCATCGGGATGGCTTGGTTTTAGTTTGACGAGCCAGCCAGCTGCATAGGGATCGCTATTGACGAGTGCTGGATTTTCAACAACCATTTCATTAACTGCAGTGACAATACCACTAACGGGGGCGTAAAAATCAGAAGCAGCTTTTACAGACTCAACGACACCTAACTCTTCACCAGCACTGACTTGATCACCTATTTCTGGAAGCTCAACAAAAACCATATCTCCTAGAAGCTCTTGGGCATGATCCGTAATGCCTACCGTTACTTCTTCATTTCCACTTTTTAGCCATTCGTGTGTCATTGTGAATTTTAAATCATTCATTGTATTTATCCTCATTTTTAGTGTAGCTTAAATGAAGCGAGATGGGGCTTCAGAAGTTTGTACCACTAAAATTTAGCATCCTTAGCTCCCTGTTTTGCTCGCTATGAACTCAACCGATAATGTGACGTTATAGTGCTTTTCCCAATTTGACAAAACGTGGCTTACCTACTGTTGCGGGGACTAATTTACCACGAATGTCTACCATGACTTCCTCCCCTGTTTCAACAGGAACGCGTGCCAATGCGATAGACTTTTCTAGTGTAGGAGAATAGCTTCCACTAGTAATAATTCCATCGGGACAACCAGGAACAACTATTCTTTGGCCCTGACGCATGATCCCTTTATCTTGCAGGGTAAGTCCTACCATTTTGCGTTTAATGCCTATTTGCTTTTGTGAAAATAAAGCCCCCATGCCAATAAAATCGCGATCTTCTGGTTCCCACTTAATGGTCCAGGTTAAGCCTGATTCCAATGGACTGGTGGTTTCATCCATATCTTGGCCATAAAGAAGCATACCCGCTTCTAATCTTAAAGTATCTCGAGCACCTAAGCCACAAGGATGGACCCCTGTTTGGCTCAAATCATGCCATAATTGACCGATGATTTCCTGGGGAACAACAATTTCTAAACCGTCTTCTCCAGTGTATCCTGTGCGTGCAAAAAACCAATTTTCTACATCAACGCATTCGAAATGAGTTAAAGTAGAAACTGCATCAATTTGCGCAGGATTAAGTATTGTTAACACTTTTTCTACCGCATTAGGGCCTTGTACGGCAAGCATGGCTAATTCTCTTCGCTCTTGCAAACCAACAGCAAATCCCTCGCTTTTTTTGCGAATCCAGGCTAAATCATTTTCTCGGGTTGCCGAGTTGAGAACAATCCGATAATTATCTGAAGCACGCTGATAAACGATAAGGTCATCAATAATGCCGCCATGTTCATTGCACATGCAGCTGTAAAGAGCTTTGCCATTATGTTCCAATAAGTCAACATCATTGGTTAGAAGTTTGCGTAAAAATTGACGGCAGCCCGCACCAAGTACATCGACGATGGTCATGTGAGAGACATCAAACATGCCGGCATCTTTACGGACATACTGATGTTCTGTGATCTGAGATCCATAATGCAATGGCATTTCCCAACCATGAAAATCAACCATTTTTGCACCACATTCTATGTGTGTGGCATGAAGAGGAGTTTTAGCAATCATTGCATATCCTTATAATAGAACCTTGACGTCAACGATTATACCTATTGCGATATATACTGTATATTGCATAAAGCATATTTCTTAGGACTACTTTAATGGCTTGGCTAATTTTTTGGCGATGTATGCTTGATTTAGTATGGTTATTTTTTCTTTTGATTCTGTTTCGACACTTTTGGCAAGACAGGCAGGTATTAGTACGTGCGAAATCTTGGTTAATCACTCAAGGCCGTATTACTTCTTGTGAATGGACGGAAGTGGGCCATAGCGTTTGGCCTAAAATTGAATATTCTTATCAAGTGGATGATAAAGATCTGACTGGAGAGTATTTATTTTTGGATACAGCTCATAATAACCCCAATAGTAAATATTCTCGAAGTATTGCTTATAAGGCGGCCGTTGCTTTTAAAGAGGATAAAGAAATTGACGTTTATTATAATCCTGATAATCCGGAGCAATCTGCTTTAGATGTGACTGTGCCAACCAAATTAAATATCATTTTAATTTTGATTGGCTCATTCATTATTTTGCATCTAGGACTTATTGCTTGGCGTTATCTGGGCTAGTTTTACTTGGTGGTGTGGGAGTGGGCTCGTCTTCAATATCGCATTTACAAGGAGTTTTGTTCACCACAGATTGTAGACTTGAAATAGTGTAGCCTCTTACGCCTTGGCCTGAGGGGGCTTGCATAAAATTGATGGTCACTTTCAAATGCTGTTTTTGCTGGTATTGAGGATTTTGGTATACAACTAATAAACCCATAGTCGCTTTCCAATGCGTGGCGTCAATATTAGAAATGACAGGTGGTTCTGTGGCTACAGCGCTGACATAATAAAGATTTTGTTGTACGGCCTCGGGTAGTTTTGAAGCATTTAATGCATTGCTGTATGCTATCCACCCATCTGCTGTAAAATATTTGGCTATTCTTTTTTGATCTTCTAAATAATTTTTATAACTATACGTATATGTGGCAACAATCGCCTCATTGACCCAGACTGATAATTGCACGGGATCAGGTTGTGCATAACTGAATTGAGAAAAGAACAACAGTATCCCCAAGAAGCCTGTTAATTTTTTGTTCATGAATAATGCCTCGATTGTCAATGGAATAGATTGAGTTTAATCATTTTTACTGAAATTCACCACTTCCCATAAAAAAGTATTTCGATGGCAGCAAATTTGGATTGGGTATTAAAAAAATCCCCGGCTAGAGCCGGGGTAAATTGGTTGTTTAGATTATGAACCTAAACATTTCTTCGCTTAAGAGGGGGTAAAGCGAAGTTAAGCATTCGGGGGAAATGCTCACTATATTAGACACCTAAATCACAAGAAAGTTCAATTTTTGTTCTAATTGACTTGCTTTTGTTAATTTGAGATAGGCGTCAATTGATCAATTAATCATTAGAATCAGCAGCGTATATGGATATTCACAGGCTTTTATCTATGGATTAAGCCTTCTTTATGGTATTTTATGAAGCAGTTAAACAGATTTCTAAATAACTGTAATTGCATTTTTAGTGTATACTGTCTGTTTGATTCTGCAAAGTATATTTCGGGTATATCAACCAAAGTTTATAAGGGGGCATAGTGCGGGAAAGTCGGTTCTACTTTGCTAATCCTGATAAAGTTGGTCGATATATAAATCGTTGGGATTTACTGCTTCTTATTCTTATTTTTTCTATCTTGTTTTTTTTAGGTTGGGCCGGCTCGCAAATGGCTACCCCATATCAACTGGGAGAGCAGATCCCGATTTCTTTAGATCCATCCAATCTTCCTTTTTATGCGTTACGTACTGTGTTGCGTATGTTTATCGCATTATTTTTTCCATAATTTTTACGTTCACTGTCGGTCTTTGGGCTGCTAAAAATCGACGTGCAGAGCAGATAATTATTCCTGCTATTGATATCTTACAATCCATACCTGTTTTAAGCTTTTTATCGATTACCGTAACTGGATTTATTCATTTATTTCCAAATAGTTTGTTAGGTCCTGAGTGTGCTTCGATTTTCGCTATTTTTTGTGCACAGGTATGGAATATGACTTTTGGTTTTTATCAATCCGTAAAAACACTGCCTCATGATTTAAAAGAAGTCGCTTCTATGTTTCGACTGTCGGCATGGCAGCGTTTTTGGAAACTGGAAGTCCCTTTTTCCATGTCGAGTTTATTATGGAATATGATGGTTTCTATGTCTGCAAGTTGGTTCTTTGTGGTCTTATCTGAAGCTATTTCTGTTGCACATCAAAATATCCGCTTACCCGGAGTAGGCTCCTACATCGCTTTAGCCATACAGCAGCGCGATTTACATGCTGTAGGTTATGCAATTTTAACGATGGTTATTGTTATTTTTTTGTACGATCAGATTTTCTTTCGTCCTTTAATTGCATGGTCAGAAAAATTTAAAGCTGAGACTTCACATGATGAAGTGGAATATCAATCTTGGTTGGTGGATTGGATGCGTGGCAGTCGCTTAATGAAGCAATTCGCTGAGATTATTGGCGTTTTTACGGATCATTTTGTGAATGCACGTTGGTTACGCCTTAATGAGTCTAAAGCAATTAAAGAAGTTGATTTAAAAAAGCAACGGCGCCTTGATAGATTTTGGGGGGCGTTTGTATTGTTATGTGTGTGTTCTGGGACATGGTTTTTACTGCGCTTTATTCTTGCTGAGTTGAAAATTGCTGACATTATTCATGTGTTTTTGCTTGGTGCAGCAACAGGGACACGGGTGATATGTTTAATTATTCTAAGTTCATTAATTTGGATTCCAGTAGGTGTATGGATAGGTTTGAGACCAAGAATTGCACAAAAAATTCAACCAGTGATTCAATTCGTTGCCGCTTTTCCAGCTAATTTATTCTATCCTTTATTTGTTATTGCTATTGTTAAATTCCATTTAAATGTAGAAATTTGGGTCACTCCACTGATGATCCTCGGGACTCAATGGTATATTTTATTTAATGTGATTGCTGGTGCATCGGCCATTCCCCGTGAACTTTATCTGGCAGCAGATAATTTTGGTTTGAAAGGATGGCTTTGGTGGAAAAGATTGGCAGCACCGGGGATCTTCCCTTTTTATATTACTGGGGCCATAACTGCCGCAGGTGGTGCATGGAATGCCAGCATCGTGGCAGAATTTGTAAGTTGGGGAAATACTACGCTCAGAGCCACGGGTTTAGGTGAATACATTCAAGCCAGTACAGCAACAGGAGATTTCCCAAAAATTGCTTTAGGTACAGCAATGATGTGTTTGTATGTACTCGCTTTTAACCACTTGATTTGGCGTCCGTTATATCGGTTAGCGGAAGAACGTTTTAATTTTAATTAATAAATCATCATGTCTGAAACCATTATTTCTATAGAAAGTTTAAGTAAGTCATTTAAAAAATCATCAGATCAAAATTTGCTGGTACTTGAGGATGTGAATTTTAAACTGCAAGAAGGTGAAATTGTTGCTTTGTTGGGTAAGTCTGGCTCGGGAAAGTCGACGTTGCTTCGAATTATTGCCGGTTTAGTTGCTCCAACAAGTGGCTCAATCACTTACAGAGGAAAACCAGTTACTCGACCTGTGGATGGGATTGCGATGGTTTTTCAATCTTTTGCGTTGATGCCTTGGCTAACTGTATTAGAAAATGTAGAACTTGGTCTTGAAGCTCAAGGCGTGAGTCGCGAAGAGCGCAGACATCGTGCGATTGAAGCTATTGACATTATTGGCCTTGATGGTTTTGAATCTGCTTTCCCAAAAGAATTGTCTGGTGGTATGCGCCAACGTGTTGGTTTTGCACGAGCTTTAGTTATTAATCCTGATGTTCTCTTAATGGATGAACCCTTTTCTGCCTTAGATGTGCTTACTGCTGAAAACTTAAAATCAGATTTATTGGAATTATGGAAGGAAAAGAAAACCAATACGAATGGAATCTTATTAGTCACTCATAATATTGAAGAAGCTGCTAATTTAGCAGATAGAATCGTTATTTTTGGTAATGATCCCGGGTATATTCGCGCTGAGTTACCCGTAACTTTACCTCAGCCACGCGATCCCGAATCTTCTGAATTTCGAGCTTTAGTAGACAAAATTTATACTTTAATGACCACAGGGCCTAAGGAAAAGGCAAAACGTGCGCAAAGAGAACGACAAATTGGTTTAGGTTATCGTTTGCCTGAAGTAGAGCCTTCAGAGTTAACGGGTTTGATTGAAACAATGACTTCATTTGAAGAGCGTATTGACTTGCCAGAGCTTGCTGATGAGCTCATGATGAACATTGATGATCTATTCCCTATACTTGAAACATTAGAAATCTTGGGTTTTGCTAAAGTTTCTGCGGGAGATATTCAGTTAAGTGATTTAGGAAAGCAATTTTCAGAGGCGGATCTCCAAGAACGTAAGCAATTATTTGCCCAGAGATTATTGGAGAAAGTACCTCTTGCCCGTTACATTCGCAGAATTTTGGATGAAAAAGTAGGTCATAGAGTTTCTGAAGAACGATTTTTAAGTAAACTTGAAGATTACTTAAGCGAAAAAGAAGCCGAGCGTGTTTTACGGACAATGATTGATTGGGGGCGCTATGCAGAGATTTTTGCTTATGATTTTAATACAGGTATTTTAAGTTTGGAGAATCCAGGCATAGGCGCATAGTATGCGTCATTAACGCTTCTTTTCCAAAAAATCAATTTATTTGCTAAAGAATACTTATATTCAACTGATTTATTTATTATTATTTGTTCAAATTGATTTAAGGTTATTTAGCATGGAGCACAAAGAAGAATATGATGAACATATAAAAATAATCCTTCTTGGTGATAATTATGTTGGAAAATCCTGTTTATTAGCAAGTCTTTTTGGCAATCCAGATTTTGATTACTATGTCGACACCATGGGTGTTGATGAGAAAATAAAGTTTCTTAGAACTTATAATAAAACAATAAAATTACGCATTTGGGATGCTTCTGGAGCCCCAAGACTTCAGAAGATTGTTGCATCTTATTTTCATCATGCTGATGGTGCCTTTATTTGTTTTGACCTTACTAACTTGCAATCCTTTCAGAATATAAAAGTCTTAGTCGAGCGTTTTAAGGTAAGTAATCAACAGGCACCCATTCTTCTTGTCGGTTGTAAAGCTGATTTAATTGACTTGAGAAACGTATCTCGCAAAGAGGCCAACGAACTGGCAGACCAATTAGGTCTTACTTATATAGAGGTTTCTGCGCGCAAAGAAATTAATGTTAAGGAGGGATTCAATGTATTAGCGAAACAAATTTACTTTTTGGCACAAGTGAAAAAAATTAAGCCCATTTTGGAAGAACAATATCATAATTATTTATTAACGATGCAGAGATCCCGTCCAGGTTTGTTTTCCGCGTGCAGTCCATATCGTACTAAAGAAGGTTTATTAAAAGAGGAATATCACAGCAGCCTTAAACAGTTTCTTAAAGCCACGGATCCTTCAGCCTTGAATGTATTCTGTATCAAAGTACTAGATCTCATTGAACAGGTGGATCAAGTTTATAAGCATGAAAATCCTTATTGGAGTATCATCTCTCATAGTCCTTTATCTAAAATTTTGAGGCAGGCATTGGATGTTCTATGCAGTATGCCGTTGGAAATTATTGAATTGTCTGATATTAGGGAACTGATAAGCAAGGATAGGGTTTTCTGTAAAACCACACGGTAAGATCCTTAAATTTGCGGAGAAGCCTTGAAACACGGCGAGCATCTCCTTAAGGCGAATTTAGTTTTTTAGTAGGGAACAGATACAAGTCCGTGAGCTTTTTTTATTGAGTGTTTCGACTTGATTTGCTGTGTTTTGGAATTTTTCAAATATGCTATACTCACTAACGCGAGCCGTTTCCGCAATAGGTTTAAAGTCTTCTTTTGATGTTTCTTGATAACTACTTAATTGCTTTTGTGTGGCCATTTGAGCAATATTTTCTTTGATTTTAGGGTATACACAATTATAGAAAAATTTACCATCTACTTCGATACTGCGTTTTTCATCGAGTTTAGTCGCTTGTGCTTCATTCCCACTTTTATATAAAGGGTATTCTTGATTTTTAAAAACAAAACATGGGTCTGATACAGTAGAAAAAGATGATTGTCCATCAACTATAAAAGCAGTCTCATCGCCGAGATGATGCATGCATAAAACTATTTTATTTATATTTTCTTCGTTAATATTTTTAAATGTGATCACCAATCGAGCGTGATCTTCTCCGGGGGCAAGCTGCAATAAGTTTGCAGTGTGAATTTTTACATCAGCTAAAGATAAAATGACATTCCCAAGCAAATCACATTTTTCTGGGGTAATGCGATAAGGAATTAAAAACTCTTTAAATTCTTTATGTAGTCCAGTATTACTGAGAACGGACTCATTGCGGTGATAATGCTCAAATAAAGAAATACTATCCAACAACATTATAAGTTGCGCATATAATTTTTGATTTTCATTAATTTCTTGCACTTGCATAAAACGATTAATTTCTTTTTTGCTATCTACGATATCTACATATAAATGTGGGAAACTCTCTAAATCATGGATACGTCCGGATAAAGTTGATATAAAACTGATGAAGTTTTTTATCGTCAGTGTAAGTGGTGTGTTGAGGTAATTAGCCATTATTATTAGCTTGACCTCATCAAGATGTTTTTCGAGTATATTTTTAGCCTTTGCTTCTAAAAGCGGGGCAGATAGTGCTTTATATCGGGCAATAATTTGAGGTGAGGTTTCTTTTAATGCTTGGAAACGGTTTTTAAAATAAAAAATAAAGTGCTCAATCAAGGTTTCATCGTTGATTGATATCGGTTTGCCATGCAGGTACTTTTCTTCGGGGATCTTAAAGAAATTGAGTATTTTTTTGATCTGAGAAAAATCGAGTCCTGTTGCAATAGAAAATGTTATTTTTTCTCTATCCGTTGTTTCTTCATTGTCAAAAGAAAAGCCTTGATTGAGCTGCTCTGCATTGACGTTAATATCCGCCAATTGATAAGTAATGTAGTTGACTATTCCTGAATTAAGACTTATCCGTTCCTGCTCCAGAAATTGCTGCAGCTCTCTTTTTAGCTTTGATTTCATAATGCATCCCTTCATTATTACGAAAACACCGTTACAAGTTTAAGCTGATTTTCGCGATAGAAAACTTAATATTTCAAGCAAACGATCTGGACTGCCAGCCATTTGTAAATCCGTTTTATATTTATGATTCACAACGAAGGCAGGAACTGCATTAATTTGATAGCTTGCCATCAAGCTCATACCATTTTGTACACGCATGTCAATGGTGGGCGAATTCTCAAAGGCGCTTTTTGCAATTTCTCTATCCACACCTTGTGCTACAAAAAACTGGATCATCGCTTGTTTTGAATCTAATGGTTTTTTGTCTTCTTGTATGGTTTTAAATAATAAAGAATTCATTTTATCTGAAAGAGCAAGAGTTTTTGCCGTGTAATAGGCTTTGGCATAGAGTTCCCAGGAAGGTTTAAATATTACCGGAACACGTTCGAATTGAATGTTTTTTCCTGTTGCGTTTACCCATTCATCTAAAGGTCCTTCGATTTTATAACACCAAGGACAACCATAACTAAAAAATTCTTCAACAACGGGTGTTTTACTTTTGTCATTTGCGGCATTTGGGTTAGTCACAATTTGATAATCTTTACCTTCAACAAATGATGCAGCCAAGGCTATTGCTGGTAAAAGAAAAAATAAAGCAATTAATTTTTAAACATAATTTAGTTTCCTAATGTAAACCTTCAATATAATGTGCTACAGCTTCCATGTCCTCTTGGCTCATTCTACTGCTAATGTCTTGCATAATATGGTTCAAATCGTTTTTCCGTTTGCCCTCTTTAAATGCATTTAATTGTAAGACAGTATAAGCAGCATGTTGGCCAGAGAGAACTGGAAAACCCGCTTGGGCGTTGCCAGTGCCTTTAGGACCATGGCACGCGATACATGCCGTGATTTTTTTGGCAAAATCTCCTCCTCGGTAGATTTGTTCACCCCGCTTCAGATAGTGTTCAGGGGTACTGCCTTGAGCAAGTGGCATTTTAGCATAATATGCAGCCAAGTCATCCATGTCTTGAGTGCTCAATGTAGAAACTAGGGCTTTCATGGTTGGCGCGTCGCGCAAAGAGCTATCCCTCATGTCTTTAAGTTGCTTCAGAAAATACTTAGGGTGTTGCCCCGCAATATTAGGCCATTCGGGATTTGTACTATTACCTTGTTGTCCATGACAAGCGCTACATACAATCGCCTTATTGGCTGTGGATGCATTATCCTCCTGGGCAAAAAGGACGATGGGTATATATAGAATAAAAGCGAGTACAAATTTTTTCATCGATTTCTCATCATAAATTCTCAAGTAATGGTACACTGTCTTGGTTGAAATCCCAAAAAGTATTATGTTCATGTTAGAAAACCCTTATTCTAAAGCAGTATTTCTAAAAAGTGCTGCACGCGTATCTCAGCTGCCTGATGATTCAGGTTATGAAGTTGCTTTTGCTGGACGTTCTAATGCTGGAAAGTCTAGTGCGTTAAATTGTTTAACAGGGATTAAAAATCTTGCTCGGACAAGTAAAACTCCTGGGCGCACTCAGTTGATTAATTTGTTTCAATTGGATGAAGCGCGTCGCCTTGTTGATTTACCCGGTTATGGTTATGCAAAAGTTGCTTTACGAGTGAAGATGGATTGGCAAGAAAATTTAGCGCATTATCTTGAAGTCAGAAAAAGTTTAAAAGGTTTGATTCTCTTGATGGATATTCGGCATCCTTTAAAGGACTTGGATGTCATGATGGTTGACTGGGCTTTAGATCGGGGATTGCCCGTACACATTTTATTAACCAAATCAGACAAATTAAGTCGAAGCGAAATAAAAAACACCCTATTCAAAGTTCGTAAGTATTACGAATTGGCACAACATTTAATTACAGTTCAATCGTTTTCGTCTTTAAAGAAAGCGGGGATAGAGGAGTTGATTGCACTATTAAATCAATGGATGGAGTTCAACTAATCCTGAATTGACCCATTCTTATCGTGATGTAAGGATAATAAATGTTCACTGGGTTAAGTGTTCGATAAAAAACAGGCGTGATTGCGAACGAAGAGAAGCATTCGAGTTCGATACGTGCAGGTTCTGGATTGGATGGCGCAAAGACAAAGGAAACTTTAGCCGAGGACACTGCGTTTAATAGATGTGCAGAGCGCAATCAAAGATTGCTTCTGCACATTTATCAGGATGCTTGAATCATCAAGAGCCACAAAATAATCATCCTTTAATTTCTGAATTTTCCAATACTTTTTCTGCTTGGGCTGCGCGATAATTTTTAATCGCTTCACGGTATTCAGGGTATTTATTGCTCAAGATTGTCGCTGCTAAAAGGGCAGAGTTAATGGCTCCAGCTTTACCCACTGCAAGGGTACCTACTGGAATACCTGCAGGCATTTGCACTATAGAAAGAAGTGCGTCAAGCCCATTAGTAAAAGTAGAGGAGGGCATGGGCACTCCTAAAACTGGCAATAGGGTTTTTGCTGCAACAACACCTGGTAAATGGGCGGCACCACCTGCTGCTGCGATAAATATTTCGACGCCACGTTGTTCTGCTGATTTTAAATAATCAAATAAGGCGTCAGGTGTGCGATGGGCTGATAAGGCGCGCACTTCATGAGGAATATTTAATTTTTCCAGGGCCAAACTGGCCTCTTCCATAATTGTCCAATCGGATTTAGAACCCATTAATATAGATACTAGCTTATTTGACATATCCCCTCCATTATTAATTTGCTATCGCTAAGTGTTATTTAAGATCTACAACGACAAATGGTTTTTATTGCCTCAACCAAGGCTACCCCTTCTAACTCTTGTACCCTGGCTTTTAAAAGCTCTGGCGTATCATTGAGTTTTACGGGACATTTCTTTTGTAAAATAATAGGTCCTGCATCTACTGCTTCAGTGACATAGTGTACGGTGCATCCTGTTTCAATTTCATCTGCGTCTAAAACAGCTTGGTGCACTTCAAGATTCATTAGCCCTGCATAGGCGGGTAAAAGTGACGGGTGGATGTTAATAATTTTATTTTTCCAGGCTAAAACAAACTCGGCGGATAAGATACGCATATAGCCAATGAGCACAATAAGTTCAATTTGATGTTGCTTCAGAATATCGGATAAACAATTATCAAATTCAGCTCGGCTTAAATCGCGTGAATTAACAAACATCGATTTAAGACCAAAATAGGTTGCTTTTTCTAGAATGAGCGCATCTTCCTTATTGCTTAGTACCAATTCAATCGAGGCAGCCAGATTTTTTTGAGCAACAGCTTCAACAAGTGCATTAAGGTTAGTTCCTCGGGTTGAACCTAAAACAGCAATGCGAGTCATAACCCACGGATCCTTAACATCTGCTCAATGCGTTGTTGAATTAAGGGTTTGGTGCCTATATCCTGCCTATGAAATAACGGACCTTCAATTAATGAAATTTCATGTTCGGCTTTTTTTTCTGCTGCAAAAATTGAATCGGCAATACCCACATAAGCGGCTGTTCGAGAGCCTACAGCAATGATTTGCTCATTCACTTGATTGACTGAGGCAAGGTATAAGTTGTTTTGACAACTAATTTTTGAAAAGTTAACAACAAAGTTCTTCTTGGGTGAATCAGGATATCCTTCAGGAACCGTATATTTACAGACGGTAGCTTGTTTGGCAAACGTCACTTTATCTTCCTGCAAATGACCATTTACTTGAGACTGGCAAAGAGTTACAAAATCAGATTCTAAAATCGAGAGCACATTTAAGGCCTCTGGATCTCCAAAACGAGCATTGAATTCAATGACGTAAATTCCATTTTTAGTAGCGATAAAACTTCCATACAAAATGCCAATGTATTGCTCATTACATTCATGGGATAAGGCACGAAAAACGGCATTGTTAATCGCTAAAGCATCGTGTACTTCGTCGGTAGTTAAAAAAGGCAAACTATGATTGGTATCTGAATAACTGCCCATTCCACCAGTATTTGGACCGCGATCGCCATCATAAGCACGTTTGTGATCTTGGACTAACGGCATGGGAATGAGTTGCTTTCCGTCAGCGAAACACATCAATGAAAATTCCTGGCCAATAAGTTTTTCTTCAATGAGGATGGTCTGATTTTGATTAAGAATTTCCTGGCAAAAACTCATGGCTTCCGGGATTGAGTGCAGATGTTCTCCTGCCACTTTTACACCCTTACCACTCATTAAGCCGTTTGCTTTAATTACATAATTACCTTCGCCCAACTCATTAAGAAACGATTCTATATGATTTAGGCTGGTGAATTTTTTATAAAGAGGCAGGCCTGGGATATCGTATTTTTGCATGAGGTCGCGAGCAAATTCTTTTGATGTTTCAATTTGAGCCAAGACCTTTTTGGGCCCGATTGTAGGTATGCCTTCTTGCCATAATGCATCAGCCATTCCTTTTTCTAAAGGTGCTTCGGGCCCTACAATTGCTAAATCAATCCTCCAAAGCTTTGCTTTAGATACGACAGCCGTACAATCCGTAATATCACCAGTACAATATTGGATTGTTAATGGATGAATGCCTGGATTCACTGCAGTACCATAACAAAATAAAGATGGATTTTGTGGCGAGCGATTTAATGCTTTGATGAGAGCATGTTCCCGGGCGCCAGAACCTATAATAAGAATATTCATTCCATCAAGTCCTCTTTTTGTGACGGGTTATCATGTCGTCCTGTTTCGCGTAGTAGTTCCAATTGCTGCATTTTTTCTTGAGTTATTTTTTTGCAGAAATAATCGCCATCCATACATGCCATACATGGTTTTTTGATTTGATGTTCACCACGACGTGTGACGGCTTCGACCAAATCTTCCTGCGTTTGATACATTAAGACGTCAACACCCAAATAATTTGCGATTTCTTCCTCTGTTTGATTTGCTGCAATGAGTTCTTTACGTGAGGGGATGTCAATACCACTGAAACAGGGGTTTTTAAGCGGGGGGGCGGTCGAAGCAAAATAAATTTTCTTTGCTCCAAATTCGCGGACCATTTTGACAATTTCACGAGAGGTAGTTCCTCGTACAATACTGTCATCAACAATCATCACTACTTTATTCTCGATTTCAGTGCGTTGAGGGGTTAATTTATAGCGAATGTTTCGAGTTCGAGCCTTTTGATTCGGCATAATAAATGTTCGGCCGATAAAGGGGTTTTTATACAAACCTTCGGAATATCTTACGCCTAACTCATGTGCAAAAGATAACGCTGCTGTATTTGCAGTAAATGGTGCTGGAATCACCACATCAGGAGTCAAAGTGGGATAATTTTTTTCCATTGCAGGGCTAGATTTTGTCCCATACGCAAGCGGGCTCGGTATACGCTGACATTATTCAATGTCGCATCAGGCCGAGCAAAATAAACATATTCGAAGACACAAGGTCTGAATTGCTCTTCTTTAAGCACACGACGATGCAATTTTCCATTCAGGTCAACATAGGCTACTTCACCAGGTAATATATCTCCTTGTGGCTCGAATCCCAATGCATAGAAGGGTGTTGATTCTGAGGCAAAAATGGTGTCTATTGTGCCATCGGCGTTTTGCCGAGTGCCCCAAACCAGGGGGCGAATGCCATGCGGGTCGCGGAAGGCAACAAGTCCTTTGCCAATGACTACGGAGACAATGGAATAAGCTCCTTCGATTCGTTTAAAAACATAGGACACTGCTTTGGTGAGCAGTTCAAAAAAGCTCTCATAATTCTCTTCAATACTGTAGGCACTACTGGCGAGTTTGTCGGCAAACAGAAGCAATAAAGCCTCTGAATCCAAAGAAGTATTGAGGTGACGATGTTGTTTTAAACGAATTTCATCCGCAAGTTCCTGATAATTTGAGAGATTGCCGTTATGAGCCAGCGCAATCCCGCGTGGACTACCAATCCATAGGGGTTGAACATCAGCTGCGGTATATCCTCCGGCGGTGGGATATCGGACATGACCAATCCCTATATTACCTTCAAGCGATAGGATGTTTTCGGGGGTAAAAATTTCTCGTGCTAAACCTAAGCCATGTTTTGTATAAAATCGCTGATCACAGGTAAGTATACCCGCAGCATCTTGTCCTCGATGCTGCAAGTGAATTAGGCTCTCATACAATTCAGAGGCCACTGGTTCATGACTGTAAATACCCACAATTCCACACATGGATGAGCTTACCTTAGAAAATTAGCAATATGGCGCATAATACGTTGTTCGGCCGGCTCTTTATGCGCGGTAAAATTAAAATTTTTACCGGTAATTCGTTCATAGAGTTGGATATAGCGAGTGGAGAGCTCTATAACCAATTCTTGAGGTGCTTGGGGGAGTTTTTCATCATTGTAAGGGTCTGAATTTTTCGCAAACCATAAACGTAAGAACTCTTTGTCTATGTTTTCAGGTTCTAATCCTGCGGCGATTCGTGTTTGGTAGCTGTCAGCCAACCAGTATCGACTTGAGTCAGGAGTATGAATTTCATCAACGACTCTAATTGTTCCCTCAGCATCACGACCAAATTCGTATTTGGTATCTACTAAAATCAAACCATGATCACGAGCGATTTCAGCACCACGCTGATAGAGTTTAAGTGCTAAGGCACTTACTTCTAACCAATCTTCCTCGCTCATCCATCCTTCAGAAATAATTTCAGCTGGAGAAATAGGGCGGTCATGAATTTTTTCTTTAGTCGTTGGTGTCAAAACAGCTTGTTCCAGTTTTTGGTTCTTTGTTAATCCTTCTGGAAAGCTAATACCACAGTAGTCGCGTATGCCATTTTGATATTGAGTCCACAAAGAAGTGCTTGTTGTGCCGCTAATATATCCTCTCACTACAAACTCAATCGGAAAAACAGTACATTTTTTAGCAATAACCACATTGGGATCGGGAACGGCAATAATATGATTAGGGACAAGATTTTTTGTTTGTTCAAACCACCATGCGCTGGTTAAGTTGAGTACGGCTCCTTTATAAGGAATTAGAGCCAAATGCCTGTCAAAAGCGCTAAGCCTATCTGTTGTCACAAGCATGATGGAATCACCAAGATCATAGGCATCTCTTACTTTCCCTTGATATTTTTCTCCTACAGGCAAGTTTGTTTGGTCAAGGCAAAAAGCCAAAGCTTCTTGAATTTCATCACTATAGTGAGTAGTTGTAGTATTCATGAGCATGTGGGTTCCCAATAATGTGAGTTAACAAAATACGATCAGTAAGCGTCGCTACATCGACTTCATCGCTGGTAAACTGCCATAAAACACCATGATTTATGTTATTGATTTCTGGCGCTGTGTAATGGGTTTTAAGTGTTTGTAAGGTTTGTTTTCCTTTCAAGTCTTCTTGAGGGCGAACGAGATAAGCTGAAGCATTGGGGGCGCGAAACTCGTTTAATAAAATTTCTCGTTCTTTGCGATCAGAATACAAAAGCCCGGTTTTTTTCAATAATTCAAAACTTTCTAGCGAATCACAATCAATTTCCCAATGTTCAAAACGGTGTACTGTGACTGGGAGTCCTAAGCGTCTTAATGTTTTTTGCACGGTTAATGCTTGATTATCAGTAATAATAAGCTTGACTAGACATAGGTAACTATTTGAACCCTTTCTAAAATGATGTAATTTTTGATGTGGTCTTGAAGGGGGGAGGCCTATAATCTGAGATGCCAAGTCATTGGTTTGTACCTTATTTGCATCCAGATAACGCTTATCTTTTATATAATCGCGCATGGAAGTAAAAATGGGGTCTCCATTCACGGTACGCTCAGGGTGTGGCATCATTGCCATCACATTACCTGCCTGGTTTGTAATTGCGGCAATATTGCCAGCAGAGCCATTGGGATTGATGGGGAAATCATCAATAACAGTGCCTTCAGCATTACAATATTGAAAAAGATTTAAGCCTTGCTCTTCGATTTGATTTAATAGAGGGGTTGGCATAAGAAAACGCCCCTGGGCATGTGCGATGGGGAGGTGGATTAAATCAGAGCTTGAAAGATGGCGTGTAAATGCATTATGTTGATGCTTGTCAGACAAGCGCATATGAACCCAAGCATTATAAAAACCGGTTCCTATGATTTTTTGATTCACAATCCGTTTATTTTCGGTAAGAGCCATATGGACATCATGACCCTCAAGCCCGGGCACCAAACCAGATTCAACTAAGATTTGTGCGCCATTGCAAATTCCTAGCACGGGTTTACCTTGTTCGCTTTGGGCTTTGATTTCTTGGATTACAGGATCAAGTGCAGCAATAATTCCGGCCCGAGAACGATCTTCATAAGAAAAACCACCAACAAGGATATAACCATCCAAACGGCGTAATTTTTCTAGAGGTTCATTCCATAGAAATTCAACAGGCTCCATTCCTGCACGTTTTACCGCAAGCGCTGTTTCACGTTCACAATTAGATCCCGGAAATTGGATTAAGCCTATGCGTATCATAAAAGCGTCACCTTTTGCTCTCCCCCTATGACTTGTCCTATTTCATACAGAGGGTAGGATGGAAAATCCCGTAATACTTCGCGAATGGCAGGGAGTGTTTCTGGTGCTATGAAAAGAACTAAACCCGCTCCCATATTAAAAGTGCGGTACATTTGTTCATCATCAAGATGCCCTAATTTGCGTAATAAATTAAATATTGGAAGCTCGGGAATTAATTTTTTGTGGATTTCAACAGCGCAATTTTTAGGTAGAATACGGGGAATGTTCTCGAGTAACCCCCCTCCAGTAATGTGTGCCATGCCCTTAATACGGATGTTTTTTTCCAAAATGCTTAATATAGGGCACGTATAGTTAATATGGGGAGTCAGGAGCTCTTCACCAATAGTGCGGGGAAAATCTTGAAATTGTGACTCTACTTTATAACCAGCAACATCAAACAATAATTTTCTTGCCAGTGAATAACCATTGGTGTGTAAGCCACTTGAAGGAAAGGCCACCACAATGTCCCCTGCATTTATTTCTTTTCCTTCGATTGCTTTATTTTTTTCCACGACTCCAGTGATTACTCCCACTAAATCGTGTTCTCCAGGAAGGTAAGTTCCGGGCATTTCGGCAGTTTCACCGCCCACTAAAGAAATTTGATTTTCATGGCATGCTTTTACCATACCATGAATAATCTGTTCGATAATTTCGGGTCTTAATTTATCATTGGCAATATAATCAAGAAGGGTAAGCGGCTTCGCCCCCAAAACAATAATGTCATTGGCTGTAGCACTCACCAGATCGATGCCGATAGTGTCAAATTTTTGCATCATTTTAGCCACCATCATTTTGGTGCCTACTCCATCAATGCTTTGCACAAGAACAGGGTGCTCATAATGCTGGAGAATGCTTTTAAGGTCATACATGGCCCCAAAGCTGCCGATTCCCGTAAGCACTTGTGGTGAAAAAGTACTTTCTACAGCGTTTTTAATACTGCGAACCGCTTCGTTACCTGCTTCTATATCTACACCTGCAGCTTTATAATCGATAATTGACATTTATATGAGCCTCTCAACTAAACCATTTTTCCAGGCAGTTTTTGCTGCACTAATAGATACATGAACTACGGAATTCATTATCAATGTTGGGGTTGCTGTTGTTTCACCTATTGCTTGAAATGCTATTGAATGATTTTGAAATAGTGCTTCTATTTCGTTTTGATTTTCAGGGGAAATTTCAAGGATAAACCCCCCGCTTTCTGAGAATAGTTTTTTATCGTGAGGCAACTCACCAGGAATAAAAACATCCACCCCAATTTCATTTTTAAAACTCATTTCAGCAAGAGCAACAGCGACTCCCCCCTCGGAAATGTCGTGAGCTGAAAGTATCAACCCTTTTTGCATGGCGAGATGGATGGCGCTAATTTCGTTGGCAAATGAAATAAGATCAGGTTTGGGCAATTGGCTACCGAGGTGATGATGCAATTGGTAATAGACACTGCCCCCGCATTCATCCTTACGTTCCCCAACCATGAGCAGCACAGAATGGGTTTGCTTCAGGTCGTAGGTTATTGCTTTCGAATAGTCACTGAGTGCACCTACACAACTAATAATAGGGCTTGGAGGAATCGCTCCTTGAGCTGATTCATTATAAAGAGATACATTGCCCGAGATAATGGGCAAACAAGCATCATGATCAATCATTTTTACTGCTTTACATGCATCGGTGATGCCTTGTACTGAAGCAACAAACTCCCCCATTTGAAATTCATTCTCTGGATTGCCAAAACAGAGACAATCAGTCAGTGCAAGAGGCCATGCGCCCACTGCAATAATGTTACGGACTGATTCTACAACTGCGTTAACAGCCCCCCAATAAGCATCAATTTTATTGTAACGAGGGTTATGATCAACAGATAATGCAACACCTGTTTGGCGAATTTCTTCAGGATACTTATCTTCATTAAATGGTGCAATCAAACCTGCATCAGCCCATCCTGGTTCAAGAACGGAGCGACCTTGAACTTGCTTATCATAGCTTTCATAAATAGGGGCACGCGAGGCAATGTTTTCATGAGAAAGTAACTGTAATAATTGCTCATTGAAATTATCAATGACAAAAGGTGCTGGTTCTTTATGAGTTGGTTGTTTTATTTGGTAAGGCCTATCGTAGAGTATGCCTTTAGTAATGTCTTTTGCTTGCGCGGATACGATCTCTTTGCCTTGTGATTTAACCACATACAAGCCATCAGTTCTTATTTTTCCTACAACCGTTGCTTGTGCGCCATCACAGATTTCTGGAAGCGCAAAACGTTCGTTGTAATGTTTTAAGAAGGTATCTACAAGTTCTTGAGGAACGACCCACATAAAACGTTCTTGTGTTTCAGAACATAAAATAACCGCGGGAAGCAAATTATCCATGCTGGTAGGGACCAAATCCAGATTAATTTCAGCACCATAATCACTTGCTTCCGCTAATTCAACACTGGCACAAGCAATTCCTCCTGCACCTAAATCTTTAAAACCCACCCGATCAATCAGGTTATTTTCACGTAGAAATTCAAACATGGCATAATTTGCTTTAAGAATATGCCGTTGTAAAAACGCATTAGGTTCTTGTACTGCGCCTTTATTTTGCTCTTGCTGTTCTTCACTGAGGGTCGCTGAAGCAAAAGCCGCACCGCCAAAACCACTATTATCTGTTGGTTTGCCAACTAAGATAAATTGATAGTCTTCTGCGTGAGAGGGTGCATAAGAATGAATAATATGATCCTCGCGTACTACACCTAAAGTGACTACCGTGACCAGGCAATTTTCATTATACGCTTCATCATAATAAGTATCCCCGGCGAGATTAGGAATCCCAAGAGGATTCGCATATCCAGCAATACCCTGAACTACCCCTTGATGAATCCATTTTGTTTTCGCGCGATTAATATCTCCAAAGCGTAAGCTGTCTGCAACAGCAATCACTTCTGCTCCCATGCAACAGACATCACGTACATTACCTCCTACTCCAGTAGCTGCCCCCTCAAAGGGTACAAGTTGAGAGGGATGATTATGTGACTCATGGCTTACAACAATACCGTAACGTCGCTCTTGTTTGTCAGTAGCTACAGCAACAATCCCTGCATCCTCTTTGGGACCTAAGATCACGTGAGGCGCTTGGGTAATGAATTGATTGAGGTGTTTTCGACTGCTTTTATAAGAACAATGTTCCGAACCTTGAATGGACCATAATACGCATTCTGCATAAGTAGGCGGGCGTTTTAATAACGAGTTCTGGATGGTGAGTGCTTCATCAGGAGTTAGGCGCAGGTTAAAACGTTGGAGTAAATGAGCTATTTCATCCAAGGACAATTGAGAAAAATCAAAACAATCCGGTGTTTCTAGCATTTTAAGTAAAGACCATCAGCTAAAACGTCAACGAATTGTAATCGTATTTCTAACAAAAAGCAATAATACTTTTATCATTTAATTGTCAAATTGGTCAAAATTTTTCTGAAAAATAAGATCTATTTCTCCATAAAAATTCAGATGGGTATTTTTTAAACTTAACCTAAATTTATGAATAGAAATAATAAATTTATTAAGAAAAGTTCGTTATTCCTAATAAAGGGTGCAATTGATACTATTGAAACACTTGGCATCACCTGGTAAAACAATAGATGGATTTATAATGGACACTTTGGTTGAAAATAAACAATGTATTTAGATGCTGCGAAGAGGATTTATATTTTCCTATTTTAAAACTTTAAGTGTGTAAGAAGTTTTAATCTTTTAAGGTATAACTGCCTTAGATCACTGCCTCGGATGTAATGGGGTCCCCGTAAGCAGAAATCCCTTTTTATAGGAGCATTGAGTCCTCATCACTACAGTATCTGCTGGCGCGAATACGACTATAAAATTACCTTAAGCCACTGCCAATGGTCTCACCATGGACGCGGTTGCGTTATAGTGAGAATTCTTGGCTCTTTATCTGTTCATGGGGGTGCATGGATTTGTCCCGGTTAAAATTGGGCTGACTCTTCCCATAACTTCGCGACAATCTGAGGGTTTGCTAAAGTCGAAATATCACCTAATTCATCAAGGCTTTGTATTTCTTTTCCTGCAATTTTTCGCAAAATACGTCGCATGATTTTACCTGAGCGCGTTTTAGGTAAATCAAGAGTAAAATGGATAACATCTGGTTTGGCTATAGGGCTTATTTCGTGATTCACTTGTTTGATTAACTCAGCCTTTAAAACATCACTCGCAATGAAACTGTCTCTTAAAATGACAAAAGCATAAATTCCTTGTCCCTTTATCTGATGAGGAATACCAACGACAGCTGCTTCAGCAACGGCGGGATGGCTTACCAACGCACTTTCAATTTCTGCAGTACCTAGGCGATGGCCTGAAACATTAATGACATCATCCACACGGCCGGTGATCCAATAATCTCCATCTTCATCACGCTTCGCGCCATCCCCAGTAATGTAATAGCCATTATGTAAATAGGTAGTACAGTAACGATGGTGATCTCCTGCTATAGTTCTGGCCATAGAAGGCCAAGGATATTTGATAGCCAAGTAACCTGCACCAACCCCAATGATTTCATGGCCATGCTCATTGAGTAACACTGGGACCACTCCCGGAATGGGTTGGCATGCAGCGCCAGGTTTGTTGCTAGGTGCATCTGCTCTGGGGCTAATCATTATCGCCCCGGTTTCGGTTTGCCACCAAGTATCGATTATTGGACATCTCTTTTGACCTACTTTTTGATAATACCATTGCCATGCTTCGGGATTAATGGGCTCTCCTACTGAACCGAGTAAGCGTAACGAACTGCGCCTGCTGGATGCGAGCCAGTTATCTCCTGCACGCATTAAAGCACGTATCGCAGTAGGTGCGGTATAGAAAATATTCACTTGATACTTATCTATGATTTGCCAATTTCTGGAAGGATCCGGCCATGTAGGAATCCCTTCATAGATAAGCGTGGTGATTCCATTGCAAAGAGGGCCGTACACTAAATAGCTATGACCAGTAACCCAGCCCACATCAGCGGTACACCAAAAGATGTCATTATCTTGGCAATTAAAGAGCAGCTGATGGGTATAGGCTGTTTGCACCAGATAACCTGCTGTGGTATGAACTACTCCTTTGGGTTGTCCAGTACTCCCTGAGGTATAAAGGATAAACAAAGGATCTTCGGCATCCATAGGCTCAGGATCGCAATGATCACTTACTTTTTCTTTTAACTCATGCCACCAGTGATCTTTATTTTTATCAAAAGCAACAGGGTCATTACTGGTTTTAATGATAATTCTGGGTAAGGATAAATCCCTGCACGCCTCATCAATATGCTCTTTTAATCCTACTAATTTACCCCCACGGTAAAAGTGGTTTGCAGTAATGATACAGTTGCATTCCGATGCAAGTACGCGTTGTTTTAAAGCTTGGGCAGAAAAACCGGCAAAAATGACGGTGTGTACTGCACCAATTCGAGCACAAGCAAGCATGGCGATTGCCGCTTCGGGAATCATGGGTAAGTAGATAGCGACCTTATCTCCTTTTTTTACATTAAATTGTTTGAGTACATTACTCATGCGACATACTTCAGCATGCAATGTTGCAAAAGTTAATGTCTTGTTTTGGCTTGGATCATCTCCCTCCCAAATAATTGCTGGATGATTTGCTTTATGGGGAAGATGTCTATCCAGACAATTTAAGCTTACATTTAGTGTTCCGCCTTTAAACCACGTCACATCTCCATGGTGCAAGCCACCAGTCAGGACTGTGTCCCAAGGGCGTAGCCAATCCACAGTTTGTTGCGCAATTTCCGACCAGAACTCAGTTAAGGAGTCTTCCGTTTGTGTTAATTGAGGGGTGCGTAAAGGAGCATGCATGTTATACCTCTTTCCCTTGAGCGATTAATTTGATTATGGCTGAAAAATCAGACTCACCAAGACCTTGATCAATAAAATGTTGGTACATTTGAGTAGCTTTCGCACCTAAAGGCGTTTCCAGATTTACTGAGTGCGCCGAATCTTGGCTGAGCAATAAATCTTTAAGCATCATTGTTGCAGCGAACCCTGGTTTATAATCATTGTTAGCGGGGACATTTTCTAAAACTCCCGGAACTGGTGCATATTTAGTCATTGCCCAGCATTGTCCGGAGGAGTTGCTCACTACTTCAAAGAGTTTTTGTGGTGATAATTGTAATTGTTCTGCAAGAACAAACGCTTCTGAGATAGCAATCATTGAGATGCCAAGGATCATATTATTGCATATTTTTGCTGCTTGTCCGCTTCCTGCGCTGCCGGTGTGAATGATTTTTTGTCCCATAGCTGCTAAAAAAGGTTTGGCTGCATGGAATGCGTGTTCCTCGCCACCAACCATAAAGGTTAGAGTAGCTGCTGTTGCCCCGGCTACGCCACCTGAAACCGGTGCATCAACTACTTGGAGAGAGTGTTGGGTTGCTAGATGATGCAGTTCACGTGAACTATTGACATCTATAGTCGAACAATCAATAAATAAAGCGCCTTTTTTAGTTGCCTGGAATAACCCATTATCGTTATGACAAACGCCTAAGACTTGTTGCCCAGTTTGCAGCATGGTAATTAGTACTTCTTTATCATGAGCTAATTCCTGGGTATTCTGAGCGATTAAACCACCAACTTGAGAGAAATGTTGCAGGGCTGTTTGTTGTAAATCATATCCTGTAACTTGGTGTCCTGCTTTAATCAGGTTGATGGCCATAGGTAAGCCCATATGTCCAAGTCCTACAAATCCTATTTTTGCCATTGAATTCTCCATCTTATTAATATGTAGCCTTGTTGAATCGCAGCGAAATTTGGGAAACTGGTTGAGTTTAATAAACCCGGGTTTCACTGTCTTTCATTCAGGCTACCCATTATTTTTGAATCATTTTAATCATGTGTGGGCATAATAAAAGAACTTTCTTTGATCTCACTAATAGGCCATTTACTTGTAACCGTTTTACGTCGTGTGTAAAAATGAATGCTTTCTTGGCCATGCATGTTTGTATCACCAAAGGAAGAATGCTTCCAACCACCAAAGGGATGATTTGCAACTGGGACTGGGATAGGGATGTTTACTCCAACCATACCTACTTGCACACGTTGGCTGTATTCACGAGCGCTAAAGCCATCACGAGTGAAAATTGCAGTTCCATTGCCATACTGATTTCTATTCACTAAGTCTAAAGCCTCCTCAAAACTATTTACTCGAACGATAACGAGAACTGGACCAAAAATTTCATTTTGATAAATAGACATATTTTCATGGACATGATCAAATAAACAAGGCCCCATGAAAAAACCTTGGGGATGATCAGGATGTTGAAATGCTCTCCCATCAATGAGTAATTTAGCTCCTTCATTTATTCCTTGCTCTACAGCAGCCAAGACTTTTTGTCGATGAGCATCGCTAATTAAAGGCCCCATATCTGTTTCAGGACTATCACCGGCATTAATTCGTGTTGCATGAATTTGAGGTGTCATTTTTGCAATAAGTGCGTCAGCAGTATGTGCTCCTACGGCAACAACGACCGAGATGGCCATGCATCGTTCGCCGGCAGAACCATAAGCCGCACCAACAATAGCAGAGGCAGCTTGATCCAAATCTGCATCAGGCATGACCACACAATGATTTTTTGCGCCACCAAAAGTATGAGCACGTTTTCCATAAGATGTGGCTGCAGTATAAATATGCTGGGCTACTGGTGTAGAAGCAACCGCAGTAAACGTGGCAATATCGGGATGAGTGAGCAAATAATCTACCGTTGATTTATCTCCATGGAGGCAATTGGCAACTCCATCAGGCAATCCAGCATCACTTAATAACTCCAGCAAACGAACAGGGGCAGAAGGATCTTGTTCGGAGGGTTTTAAGATGAACGTATTACCACAAGCAATCGCTGGGATAAGCATCCATATTGGAACCATAACTGGAAAATTAAATGGGGAAACACCAGCACAAATACCTAGTGGTTGTCTTAGTGTGTGGCAGTCAATACCCGTAGTCACATCGGCAGAAAAATCTCCTTTCAATTGGTTCACCAGGCCACAATGTAATTCGACTACTTCTATTGCTCGAGCCACAGATCCTTTGGCATCATCCAAAGTTTTCCCATGTTCACGAGTAACAATTCGGGCTAAATCTAATTGATTTTTTTCAAGTAACTCTCTGAACTTAAAAAGAATTCGTGCTCGTTTAATCGCTGGGGTTTGTGCCCAATCTATTCCTGCCTTTTTAGCAGCAGCAATGGCATTGTCGCAAAGAGATTTTGAGGCAAAATAGACTTGGCCGATTACCTCGCCTAAAGCAGGATTATAAATAGAGTGGCATGTCGTATTTGTTTCGTTAAGTAATTGACCATCAATATAATGTTGTACAATGTAGCCCATTAGCAAACTCCTTTTATTATTTTTAGCAATTAAGTTGTTTATTGTAATTGTTTCATGGAATTATTTATACAATAATAGCGAAGAGATTAGGACTAAAATCACCTCATTTTGAATCACTCTATGCTGGAGTAACTTTAAAACTGAGGTAAGCAGTTAAGGAAAATAAGCGATGGGAAAAGGAATTATTGTACGTGTGCCGCATGGCATCGAATTATCATCTGAATTACTGAGTGCCTTAGAAGTTCGCTTTCCAGGTTATGTTCTAGAGACATATTACCAGAAACCTGATTATCACCGTAGTTTTGCACGTCGCGTAGATAGCCTGCACAAAGCGTTTTACTTTCTTATCGACGCTTATCCATTTTCTGCAAAGAACACGCCTTTAACTAAAGAAACTTTAAAAGCGTACGTTGATGAGTGTAAATTAGCCACTAATGAAGCAAAAGGTTCTGTGGATGATTTGCATAAAGAATTGGAGCGATTTACCGCCAAGCTCATTGAGCTTATTGCTTTAAGTTGGGGTTGCTCCGATGTTAAAGAGGCTGTAGAACTGTTGAATGAGGCAGAGCAATATTCGTTGATGCGCGAAGGCCGTTATGATCTGGTTACCTTATTCCCTATGCAGTTGGGTCAAGATGTAGATTATGTTCTTCAGGTAGACGAGTCATTGCCCCCATATTATGATCAATTACTCGATGAGTTAACGTTAATTAAATCTAACAAATATCCGAAAACGCCTGGCTGGTTGCGTGAGCTTGAGGAATATCAACATGCTTATTTTTGTAATTTAGAACAAGGAATTACATCTTATCTTGAAGTGATTCGAGATTTTAATAGTTTTTTACTGAATTGGTCATCCATAAAAAAGAAAGCGCTCAGCTTAAGTACGGATTTGCAGCAAATTGTTAGTGGTTCTCCGCCACTTCCTTCATGGTTTAATGGATTAAGTGTGCATCAACGTGAAATGATGCGAATTTTAGCGGCCGATCCAACCTCATTAGATAAAAAATTAACTCAATTTAAAAAATTTCTCACTGGGGATATTAAGTGGGAGATCTGGGATACAGCGACGCAGATTTCCAGTCTTCCACAGTGGTATTGGGTACTATCTGAACACCAACAGTTTTTCTTGGAGCATGTGCTTAAAGGAGTGGATGACGTAAAAGATGCAGTTTCCTTTTTATCGAGTCGTCATCGTACGCTACCATTGCCTGCAAATTATGCCGCTCACAGTTTGTTAGGGTTGAGTGAAAATGGTCAAATGCGTGAATTATCGGCCAAACGCTATCGTTCCAGCCACATTGCTACTCGAGACGGATTAAATTGGCCTAAAGCGGTACAACAACGGCATAGCGACTCAAATCTGGCTAAGGTAATGGAGTATTCACAACTTGATCAACTTGCGATATTGCAAACATTGATTAGCCCAATACATGCAACAGAATATGTGCCTAACTGGATTACTGATTATTTACCAACTCTGCCTCCTGATTTAGATTTATATAAACTGGCTCGTTCTGCGGTTGAGCGTCGAAAAGAGATTCAATTCGTGCTGCAGAATAATCATCCCTATAATATGGCTAAGCGGCTTTATTATACTCAGGCGTATGATAAAGACAGTCAATCTCTATTAGCTACAGCAAAAAAATATGCTTCTTTTACACCAGGGTTACAAGAGCTCTTGGATCAATACCAATCAGTCCTGGAATCAGCACTAGGCACGGCAACTATTTTTGATTATGCCGGTAGAGAGTTATTTTTGAGCTCTCTTGAACAGTTAATTATCTTGACCATTGGCGGACATTCGTATGGTTCCTGTGTTAGCGGTAAAGATAGAAAAGCTATTGAGCTGATTCATACAGATGCGATGATCTTATATAAGGAGTGCTACGGCAGTTGGCCAGTGTTTGATGAGCTTCCCGATAAGGAAAATCGTATTCGTTTTGTTTCTTTAGTCGCTGATCTGTATATGAGTCGTCATCAGCATGAACATGCAGGGCAAAATGCACCAGGTTCTGAAGGGATAAAAACTCCTGAATGGTATTTACCAGAAGATATTGCAGCGGAAATCAGAAAGCGTTTGGATAGCGAGCGCTCACTTAAAGATGATGACAGGGCAGCAACAGATAATGAAGTAAAGAATATTTTTATCGGGGGTAGTAAAAAACTTAAAGAATATTTACTTCCTGAAAAAAAATTGCTCTGTCGTTTAGTGGCGCGACAATTAGGGGAAAGCAACTGTACGAAACTTTACGATGCCTTACATTCATTGATTAATGAAAGAAATTTATTTACGCCACAAGAACAAAGTTCACGTTGGACGAGTTCATTTTTTTCTTCTGAGAGTAACCCGACTCCTGATGGTATCAAACAGATTCTTGAATTAATGCTGAGCCCTTCATCAGGTAAAGATAATATCATCCGCATTGAAAAAATATTGCAGATTGTCTCAGAACGGCCTGAAAGTGATGGAAGTCGGACTGAAGCAACCAATTCAGTTTACGGACGCTTACGTTCATTTTTAAATTGCAGTGAAACAGGCACTACTTTTTCCGAGTTTGTTTCAACAACCGTAGATGAGTGGACTAAATTATTTGAAGAATCTAAACGAGCACATGTTAAAGAGCTTGAGCCTCATAGATGATAATAGCCTGGATTTTTATAATCCAGGGTATTGTTTCCGGTTATAATAAATGTTCAAGCCCATAGTGCAAGGTAGTCAATCCTAACACTTTTTGACAACACAGGACGATACCAGGCATAAAAGAACGACGATCAATGCAATCATCAGTAATGGTTAATGTTTCGCCTATACTACCAAAAATAACCTGTTGTCGTGCAATTACGCCGGGGATACGTAGGGAATGGATGTTTACATCATAGTGAGACCCGCCACGTGCGCCAGGGATTAATTCTTTGAGATTTAATTTATTTCTAGGTTTTTTTCGCGCTCCAGCGATCATTTCTGCGGTTTTTAACGCAGTCCCCGAGGGAGCATCCAGTTTTTGTTGATGATGTGCTTCGATAATTTCTACTTCCGGAAAATATTCTGCCGCTTTGGCTGCGAAGATCATCATTAAAACGGCGCTAATTGAGAAATTAGGAGCGATAATTCCACCAATATGACGGCTTTCACAAAGTGTGGTTAACTCCTTAATTTGATTGGGAAGCAGGCCTGATGTTCCAATCACAGGGTGTGCTTTATGATTAATGATAGTAAGACAATTTTGGTAAACGCAATCTGCACGAGTTAAGTCAACAACTATCTGTGCATGGGTATCTTTAATGGCTTGAGCTAAATTATCCTCTCTACCCAGTTCTGCCACTAACTCGAATTCATCGTGATTGTTCAGTGTCTCACAAGCAAGAGAACCCATTTTACCTTTGGCCCCATTAACAATAACACGAGTTAACATAATACCCCTTAATGAAGTCTATCGTTTGATTTTTTTGTTTTTCTTGTATTTCTCATTACCATAGTGGGTGTTCCATGCCCATACTGTCGCAAAAGGCCAGCCAATAATCGTAACTTGCATGATTAATGAAATGACGGCACCGCCAGGATTATCATCCGAAAGAAGTAGAAGCCATGGAAAGAACGTTGCAAGAAATAATATAAACAATTTTTTAAAGAAATCCATCATTTGCTCCACAAATTTCGTTATAAAAGTTGATCAATCGACAATTTATTAACGAGCTGTTATTTAAATAATAAGTTAATTTCAAGCAATCTTGAATAATACAATTTTAGTCTAATTATAGGTCTAACATTCACTTTTTTTCTACTTGGATGATTTCCTTTTTATCTCGTACTATGAAGCATCACAGAAGACTTGCAAACAATCAATAAACATTGTACATTGTGCGCTCATTTTTAATATGAATGATTTTACTTCAGATATGACAATCAATGTCTAACCAAGGGTACACTTATGAGAAAACAGGAGCTGCACCCACGCACCGCTGTTATTAATAAAACTCAAAAAAATAAGTCTAAAAAAGCGCGAACAGATGCTTTGTTATGGCTAGCTGCACATTTTCCTGCAGCATTTGATAATTCATTACGAATTCGCCCATTAAAAATAGGTATTATGGATGATATTTTGCTTCATGCAGAAAAAGCTGCGGAAGTTGGTATTTCCAAAAGCAAATTAAGAGAGGCTGTGGTGTTATTTACTCGCCGCCTTGATTATTTAGCTTGCCTCAAGCTTCGAGAAATGCGAATTGATTTGCAAGGCAATGATGTGGGTGAGGTGAGTGCTGAAGAAGCTGAATATGCGGCTGCCAAGATTAAAAAACGTGTTGAAAAAAGTGCTCGTAATGCACGTAAAATTCTCGCAGAAAAAACTGTAAATCCTGCTAATCCTAATCCTCAAGGCATGAGTTATCACTCAAAAATAACGAATCAGTCATCAAATACAACAGAGGATCATTTTCCAATTTATCCAACACGATCTAGTTACAATGCGCTGAATGCAACGACACAACCTGTTCGAACTACTGCTGTAGTGGTAAAGCATAAATCGGCAAAACAATATGATCCTGATGCTGTCGCTCGTTTGAAAGAGAAATTAGGATTGTCTAGGAATTCCGAAGAGAAAAAAGAAATTATTGAAGAGTAAGTTATCTCTAATTAGATAATAATTTAGTTTCACTATGCATGCTTATTTATATGGCACATAATAAAGCTAATTTTGGCCTAAAACTTATTTTAGGACAGTCACTTTAGCATGGGTGAAATGCGTTAAGTTTAGAAAAAGTTGGCTTAGAGTTTTGCATTTGATGCCTCACTTATTAAGTGAGGCTATTCGCTGATAGAAGTTCGGTTTATGAAGTATAAGCATGGCTAAAGGTTTTTTCTGTAGCTTCTGTTTTAGGTGCCAGTTTGAAAAAACGACAAGAGCTGGGTGACTGTTGAGATTTTTCCACGGAACCATTCTTGTTCTTTTCTACAGAATCTGATGATATTGTTTTTGGCTCTGAGTTTTCTTTATCTTCGGTTCTTACTGAGTGATGCTCAAGGTCACTCTGCGTTTTCCATTGTTGTAATACTTTATTCATTCCCAATTGATTTAGGAACTTATGTTGTTGTGTTGTAAATGATAGTTGTTGAGGATCTTTTACGTATTGCTGTAATAGTTCGAAGCATTTATTAACGTAATCATGCTCCTGGGTGCTAATAAACTCGTCCAGCTCACTGTTCTTAATTTTCGCCAATTGTGCCAAAACGACAATAAGCATCATGAATTGAGTAGCATGAGGCTGTGTGGCACGTGAGTTGCTTGCATTGATCACCTGTCGGGTTAATGGGCAAATAACTTCGTCTTTAGTTAAATCTTCGCCACTATCATCACGTAATTTTTTTCGATGCGATTCCAGTTCTACTGCTTGTTGGATAATTAATTCTTCCAGATATTGAGGCAGTAACTTAAATCCAGATGTCTTATCAGATGATTGTAAAATTTTCCAATACTCATCAACCAACGGTGCTACATTGTTGTCACCAATTTGTTTCAGTCTGTTGATGATAGTCATTGCCGCTTCTTCATTTTGTTTGGCCACCATGTGTGCCATTATTAAGCCGCCATTTATGGCATTACAAATCATGCGAATTTGAGCTTTGTCTTTACCATCCTCTACGAGAAATCTTAAAATATTCTTTAGTTCGGCTTCATAAGGCTTATCTGTATTGCTGTTTTGAACAACTAAAGCAATCTCACTTTTGTCTTGTGGTGCTTTGGCGATGTATTGACGGCTTTCTTCCATTTGCTTTGACATTTCTTGCAAGCTATTGGCTGACATCAATCTTAATTGCTCAAATTGTCGATAAGAAACAAAAACAGGATCATCAGGAATCATAAGAGAGGCCGGATCAACAAGATGATTCACAAAATCCTCAATTTGAGCACTAAAACTCGACAAATCGATATTTTCCAGCCATTTATACATACTAATCTCCAATATCATTAAACAAACATTTATTTTTAAATCAGATTCCTATATCTACAATTCGCTTGGTTGGTTTGCCCGTTTCGTTCCATCGAAAATAGGTATTTATCTCTTTGCTATAAAACTCTAACCATCGGTTGGTTGGAGATATTTTTTTCTGGAGTAGGCTCAGTGTTATTACTTTTATTGAAAAAACCTAGTTTAATTTGAAAATTGACCAACGATTCGGCTTTGGTGTCCTTATTTTCTAAATTAAAATCATTAGTAATTTCTTCGACTAAAGTTTTTAAGTAGAGGTTATTAGGAATTGCCAGGTTATATTGCTCCATGCGTGATTTAAAATAAGCTTGTAAGTCTTCCTTGTAAAGACCAAACTGTCTGGGGAGGATATTCATTTTTAACAGTTTAAGCATGGTTTCAATTTCAAAAACATAAGCATTCGCTTCATTATTTTTTAGCTTGCCATAGACGTTAAATGCATGACCTGCTTCATGAACGAGCATCCCGATAATATCAATATTCCTTCTTTTCGGTTCAATCAAATAGGCATGGCTAATAGCAATTGTTATATTAGGAACCCAATCCTCATGAAATTGTTTCAATTTTTTATAAGTAACTTCAGTTACAAAAATTGCAGGGTTACCTTTTGCACCTATAAATGAATTTGGTTTAGGGAAGTTAATTTGGAGTTGGGGAATAATGGCGTAAGTGCCATTTCTTAAACCTTCAAATCCAAGTATTTGACAATACAGTAATATCCTTTTCATTTCTTCGTCACTCATACTCCCTCCTAAATTTATCTATAAGATCACCATCAAAAAATCAATTTATACATTTTGAAATCACATTAATCATGAAAATAACTTGAAGTTTATTTATATGTCAATACATATTGATCATTAATTATTCTCAGTAGAGAAAATAAATCGCAACAGCTGTTAAATTGGCTTGGTTGTATTGTTAATGGGGGGAGTGGGGTGTTAAGGACAAGAGGGTGATGCTTATTGTCATTATCTGTAAGGTTATGCGTCTTTTGGTGAGTGTATCTCAGGATTTGTAACTGCTTACAAGGTATGATATTTTTGAGGTCAGCATAAAAAACAATTAAATCAGGATTTTTCGTGGAATCCAGAGATTGGCTGCATCCCTAGATCCCACTGACAAACCGCAAGACTTATTTAGACGAGCCTTCGCCGGCTATGTTAACATTGCCAAAAGTGCCGCCTGATAATGCTTCAATTTTTACCGTTTTTTGTTTGTTAAGACCGAAGCTATTCACCATGGATAATGCAAAACTTGCTTGTTGGTCGGGTAGTGTACCTTGATGACGAGTGCAGTTCACAATAACTATGCTAGCAATTGGTGCCCCAGTATCGTTATAGGTACAAGAGTAAGTCGCCTCACCTGTAGATAATGTAGTAGATAGGTCCGCAGTAACAATATTTGCAAGACCATTTGCTGTTATATGGCCATTTCCATCAGCATAAAATACCCCGACTTCTGTTAATCTACCAGCCCCAAATACAGTGCTATTGAATTCACCAGCGACTTGATATGCAAAACTGCCTTTAAATACGCCTAACAGGCTTGCTTCTTCAGCAAAAGAGGGCATTGATATTATCGGTAAAGAGGTTAACAAAAGTCCGGTTAATAATTTTTTCATTAATTTCTCCATAAATTATTCTAGATTATCGAGCTTTATGTAATACATAAAAATCCATAGCTCGTGGTTAGTTTAGCATGGTCAAGTATATTTACAAATAGGGTGCTCTACCTTGAAAAAGGTCTCTAAGTGTATGTATGAATTGACAAATTTATTTTTGACGTTACAGGAGGGGTGTTTTCAAAATTGGAGCGGGTGATGGGAATCGAACCCACGCTATCAGCTTGGGAAGCTGAAGTTCTACCATTGAACTACACCCGCAACATAAATGATAACCTTAATAGAGAGCAGTTATTTCATGCAAAGCAAACTTATTATAATCTATAGTTGAATAATCTCCATGCTATTTGTTCCCCCGGCTGAACCAATTATTCGACCTCGTGTTAATAAGATAAACCCTTTTTTCTCAAGATGTCCACGCCTAATTAACTCATCGAGAACTTGTTGATTCAACGTTTCGGATGAGAACTGATGATAATTCATGAACACAGGAAAAACATTATGTGCAAGACACAATCGGCCTATGGTGCGCTTATTAGCAGAAACAGCAACAATAGGAACAGTGCTTTGTTGTCTTGATATCCATAATGCGGTGTCACCTGATTCGGTTAGGGTGATAATGGCCTGGATAGGAAAGTGATTTGCGGCATGCATTGTGGCCATCGCTATTGCTTGATCCGCACGTTTGGAATGGCAAGACTCTTCATTATTATGGTAATAAAAACTGGCATGTTTTTCTGCGCTTAAACAGATTTTATTGACCATGGATATTACTTTGATTGGAAATTGGCCACTAGCGGTTTCTGCAGATAACATGACCGCATCGGTCCCGTCCAGTATGGCATTGGCAACATCGGAAACTTCTGCGCGAGTAGGTTGCGGGGTGTTAATCATTGACTCCATCATTTGAGTTGCAGTAATCACCACTTTATCCAAACGGCGTGATTCTCCAATAATATGCTTTTGAATGGCAGGTACTTCAGCTGCACCTACTTCAACGCCTAAATCTCCCCGTGCTACCATAATTGCATCCGCTTCTTGAATAATTTCTGTTAAATAGTCTAAAGCCTCAGTACGTTCGATCTTTGCAATAATGGGTATTTTTTTTCCAAATTCATTCATAAGTGCACGAGTATGCCTTATATCTTGTGCATCTTTTACAAAAGATAGGCTAATGTAATCCACCTCTGCTTCTATAGCCGTGCGTAAATCGCGTTTGTCTTTATCGGTCATCGTCCTTGCTGCTAATCCTCCGCCTTTTCTATTTAGGCCTTTTAGATCGCTTAATGTTCCTCCTTCAATAACGATGCAGTGAATTTTAGAATCAGTAATGGTCGTTACTTCCAATTCAACCAAGCCATCATTAAGCAGGAGATGATCGCCAAGAGTCAACTCACGAGATAGATTTGGATACGCGATAGAGACTTCATTAGTATCGCCTAATAGATCGGGGGTATTGCAATCCAAAGTAAAACTTTGGCCTTCAACCAAAGTAATTGATTTATTCTTGAAACGTCCGATACGGATTTTAGGTCCTTGTAAATCAGCCATTACTGCTAACGGGTGATTTAATTCTTCACTTATTTGCCGAACTAGGGCAATAAGTTGTAAGGCAGATTCATCTGCATGAGAAAAATTAATTCGGACTACATCAACACCAGCGATTAGCATGGCGCGAAGTTTCTCTGGCGCACTACTTGAAGGCCCCAGAGTAGCAACAATTTTAGTTTGGCGTAGCATCTTTAGCGCGCTCCTGCAATATGGCAACCGCTGGCAAAGTTTTTCCTTCCAAACACTCCAGAAATGCCCCACCTCCAGTGGAAATATATGAAATCTGCTGATTGAGATCATAGAGATCAATAGCCGCTAATGTATCACCCCCACCAGCAATGGAAAATGCATCACTTTCAGCAATCGCAATTGCTAAAGCCCGAGTACCATAGGCAAATTGAGCAAACTCGAACACGCCTACTGGTCCATTCCAAATAATGGTTTTGGCTTCATTGATGATATCAACGTAGTCACTTACAGTCATGGGTCCAATATCGAGAATCATGTCATCAGATGCGACATTTTGCAGTGATTTGTTATAAGCAGGGCAAAGTTCATTAAACGATTTGCCTACTACAACATCAGTGGGTAAGGGTATATGACAACCTTTTGCTTTGGCTAATTGGAGGATTTCGCGTGCTTCATCCAGTAAATTCTCTTCATAAAGAGAAACGCCTATTTCAAATCCTTGTGCTTTGAGAAATGTATTTGCTATTCCTCCACCAGGAATTAAATAGTCAACTAGATTTACTAATTGTCTTAATAAACTGAGTTTGGACGAAACTTTAGCACCACCTACGATAGCAACAATAGGTTTTTTGGGCGCTTCAAGTGCTTTATCTATGGCGTGCAGCTCTCTCACCAGCAATGGGCCTGCAACCGCAATCGGTGCATACTGAGCAACTCCATACGTGGAGGCTTGAGCACGATGTGCGGTTCCAAAAGCATCCATCACAAAGATGTCACATAGTTCGGCAAGTTTTTTAGCCAATTGCTCATCATTGCTTTTTTCACCAACATTAAAGCGTACGTTTTCACAGACAACCAATTCACCTGGTTTTACATCGAGACCATTGAGGTAATTACTTTCGAAACGAACGGGATAATTTAAGTGTTCACTTAAGTATTCCGCTATAGGCTGCATGGAAAAGCGTCTTTCAAATTTTCCTTCTTCAGGACGACCTAAATGAGACAAAACCATGACTGCAGCGCCAGCAGCTAAAGCAGTTTCCAAAGTAGGTAGAGCGGCTTGTAATCGCTGGTCACTGGTAATAATCCCTTCTTTAATAGGGACATTTAGATCCTCACGAATTAGCACCCGTTTTCCTGACAGGTCTATATCGCTCATTTGTATCAGGTTCATCAGTTATCTCCAAATCGGGGTTAGCAACTCATCATTTGCTGTGCTGTATCAAGCATACGATTAGAGAAGCCCCATTCGTTATCATACCAAGCGACTATTTTCACTAGATTCCCAAATACTTTAGTTTGGGTCGTATCAAAAATAGCAGAGGCTGGATTATGGTTAAAATCGCATGATACTAAAGGATCATCGTTGATTTGCAAAATACGGCTTTTCGCTTGTCGAACAATATCATTAACTTCTTTTGCGGTTGTTTCACGTTTTGCTGTAAAGGTTAAATCAATCACTGAAACATTTATCACTGGAACACGCATAGCAAAACCATCAAGTTTCCCGGCGAGTTCAGGTAATACTAATCCTACAGCGGCGGCAGCACCGGTTTTTGTCGGAATAATTGAGTGGGCTGCGGCACGGGCACGGCGCAAGTCTTCATGGCTTCCGTCTAAAAGCATTTGATCGTTGGTATAGGCATGAACTGTATTTAATAATCCGTACTCGATTCCTAAAGCATCATTTAAAGGCTTAACCACTGGCGCCAAACAATTGGTAGTGCAAGACGCATTGGAAACAATGAGATCAGATGATTTAAGTGATTGGTGGTTTACTCCGTATACTATTGTCGCATCGACATTTTTCCCGGGAGCAGAAATTAATACTTTTTTCGCACCCGCATCAATATGTTGCATTGCCTTTTCACGTTCCGTAAAGAAACCAGTACATTCCAGAACTAAATCAATATTGAGTTCCTTCCAAGGAAGATTCGCAGGGTTGCGTTCTGCGATAATTTTAATCGCATGTCCATCGATAATTAACATGTCTCCTTCAACGCTTACATCTGCAGGAAAGCGTCCGTGTGTCGTGTCATAGCGTGTTAGATGGGCGGTAACATCAATCGCTGATAAATCATTGATGGCTACGATTTCAAATTCGTTTTGTTTTTTGGATTCAAAAATTGCTCTTAAAACACAACGACCAATGCGGCCATAGCCATTAATCGCAACACGTATTGTCATATTACTTCTCCAATATTTTAGTAATAACTAGTTACTTTTATTCCAAGAGGTTTATTGTCGCTGGAGTATTAAAGCCTCACTTTGACGTTAGAGAACAACACATCCAAGAAGAGGCTTTATCTTTTACTCTGACTGCAATAATGTATTTAAAGTTTTAACTATTTGCTCCACAGTAATCTCCAGGAATTGATATGCTTGGGCTGCTGGAGCAGATACACCAAAACGATCTAAGCCTATTACTGTGCCGTCTAAACCAACAAATTGATACCAATAGGCAGAGCTGGCTGCTTCAATTGCTATGCGTATGCGGGTATTTGGTGGCAATACCTTATTTTTATAATTTTGGTCTTGCTCCAGGAATCGATCTGCACAAGGCATAGAAATGACTCGCACTTTCAATCCTTGTTTTTGCACTTGTTCAGCAGCAGCAAGCGCCAACTGTACTTCTGATCCTGTTGCGATCAGTAGCGCCTCGGGAGTACCATCACAATCTTTGATGATATAGCCACCTTTTTTAATCAATTCAGCTGCTGATTCACCATGCGGTAATGCCGGTAAGTTCTGTCTTGAAAGCAGTAAAGACGTTGGCCCATTATGATGCTCCAAAGCAGATTGCCATGCAACAGCAGTTTCCATTAAATCCGCAGGTCGCCATACACTCATTCCAGGGGTCATTCGAAGCATGGATGCATGCTCAACTGGCTGATGTGTCGGACCATCTTCACCTAACCCAATAGAATCATGTGTAAAGATATAAATGACGCGCTGTTTCATCAAGGCACTTAAACGTACGGCATTTCGTGCGTAATCTGCGAAGACTAAGAATGTTCCACCATAAGGAATAAATCCCCCATGCACTGCTATGCCATTCATAATCGCTGCCATAGCGAACTCACGAACTCCATAATAGAGATAATTACCCGAGTAATCCTGGGCACGAATTGCTTTACTCCCTGACCAGTCTGTATTATTCGAGCCGGTTAAATCTGCTGAACCACCGAGCATCTCCGGTAATAAACGTGCAAAATATTCGATACATTGTTGCGATGCTTTACGTGTTGCAATCGCTTTCTCATTATTGCGGCATTGTTCAAAAAATGTATGGCTCTGGTTTTGCCAGTCATCAGGAAGATCTCCATTGATACGGCGTAAAAACTCAGCATGCTCTTGAGGATAATGGTGCTGGTATTGATTCAGAAGCATTAACCACTGTTGTTCGTCTTTTTGTCCTTGTTCTGCATGGTTCCATTGCCGATAAATGGGATCAGGAATAACAAAAGACTCATGTTTCCAGTTAAAAAATTCGCGGACATTGGCAACATCTTTTGCACCTAGTGCTGAACCATGGGCTTTCTCACTTCCAGCGACGGAAGAGCCTAATCCAATTACTGTATTGCAAATAATCAATGTAGGCTGTGTTGTATTTGCTTGAGCTTTAAGGATTGCTTGTTCAATCTCATGCATATCATGGCCGTTTACTGCTTCAATGACTTGCCAATGATACGCTTTAAAACGTGTTGCGGTATCGTCAGTAAACCAAGAGTCGATTTTACCGTCGATAGAAATACCATTGTTGTCGTAAAAAACGATCAGTTTTCCTAAGCCTAAAGTACCTGCCAACGAACATGCTTCATGTGAAATACCTTCCATTAAGCAGCCATCGCCAACAAATGTATAGGTATAGTGATCAACGAGATTAAAATTATCCTGATTAAAGTGCGTTGCTAAAACACGCTCGGCTAAAGCCATACCCACTGCATTTGCTAGTCCTTGCCCTAAGGGCCCTGTAGTCGTTTCTACCCCTGGTGTATGACCATACTCCGGGTGTCCTGGTGTTTTTGAGTTTAATTGACGAAAATCTTTCAGATCGTCCAGAGACAGATTATAACCCGTGAGATGAAGTAATGAATAAAGAAGCATGGAGCCATGTCCATTGGATAATACAAAACGATCACGATTAAACCAATGAGGATTTTGTGGATTGTGTTTTAAAAACTTCTTCCATAAAACTGTAGCGATATCTGCCATACCTAGTGGCATTCCTGGATGGCCTGACTGAGCTTGTTCTACTGCGTCCACACTTAAAATGCGAATGGCGTTAGCTAATTCTTTGCAAAGATTCATGGGATCTCTTGTCTGTAACTTGGGAGCATTATTGTCGCTCAGAAGACACAAATCAGCAAGAATACAAGTTCTTTTTTAACCATTATTTTGCAAAAAGACTTTATTTTGAGCGATTATTCTGTTTGGTGAGTATGTTTATGGGGTATCTGCGAAATAAGGTCGTGTTTTTTCCCGATCTCCCTGGATTAGTGATTACTCTTTAGCGGGAGTCCAAGATAAAAACGAAGCACTGTACTAGCACGGTGAGGCCAAGAGAACGACGAGACTTTGGATCTCGGCAAAACCTTATTCATAACTTACGTTATGTCATTACTTAAATCGAGACGGTAGAGCGATATTATTATTTCTTTATACTTAATTTCTGTAAATTTAGCTTTAATTTTTTACTTTTAAATTTATTTATAGACAAAAAAATAATGATCACGATAGAATGCTTGTTTTGTCTTCAAAGTACATTGTAGGGCATTATGACCCCAATAACTCGACGTTTACAAGATATATTATCTGAGCTGCCTGTTCCTCAGGTAGAGAGAAATCTATTAAATGGGACTTTTAGCGAAAGCTTAAAAAAATTGGGTCCTGATTTTTATCGCAAAGTAATCCCTCTTCATTTGGTACTTAGCCTAGAGTACAGCTTGTTGGGTCAACAGCTTAGAGCAAAATTTCTATCCACACACTTGTTTCAGCAAAAGGAACTAGAAGAGCAGTTAATTACTGCTTTAATGATGGCTGAACTTTTGGAGCATATACATCAATACTATCTTAATGTCCCAAGAGAAGTAGTGCGCTTACGGCAGCATCAAAAATTATATCGTGAACTATTGGCAGAGCTCGGTAAACCCTTGCCTGGTGATCCTAAAAAATTAGGAACCACCCCCTCTTTTTCGCAAGATGTTCGCAATACAACAGTCTTTCTGAATTTATATCGATTGTTATTTATTCGTTCTAAACGTGCTTTTGATGTTATTGCTACACTCGGCACTGTTTCTGAATCCTATCGTAATTTTGTCAAAATCCTGGATAAATATACCGATCCCATTTTAGCGGATTTGGCATGGATTTTTTTCTTACCCCGCTTGTCAGTAAATCTCTTTCTACTGGTGAAACATACTTTGCCTGGCCCCTGGATGAGTAATGAAGAAAAGTCTTTAGGTTTAAGTGTACGTTTTAATGCGCAAATGCAGCGTAGGTGGTTTGAGTTAGGTAATGATAGTATTTGGATGACAGCAGGTCTTATTAATCGATTGGTTTTAACAGGCGCTTTAGCTCCATTTGCTATATATGTTTCTATTGCCTGTTTTGCAATGGATATTATTCTCTCTGTAACACGGGCTTATATTGAATTAAGCCGTTTGTATGAATTGCGAAAACAGTATGAAGCCATGCGAAAGCAGACAACCAGTGTAGAGGAAATAAAGAGTATTGAAGAGCATCTTGAAGCAATCAATAAGCAACTCAATTTTGAATGGTTACGGCTTGGTTCGCATATGATGACTACTACTGCTATTTTTCTATCAATGGTGGTAGCCGCACCAATATTGGCGTTTAATCCGCTTATTATTACCATCGGTGCGGTTTGTTTGGTTGCGGTTTGCTTTGTGAATTTTGCATTATTCCAGATTATCGATGAGTCTCGGCCGAAAGATACTCTAGTAATGCCCCAAGGAGGACTATCCAAATTAGGTTTTTTTGCGAAGAAGGTACAGAAAGAACCGATTCCCCAGCCTGCGAAGGAACACGATGTGGAATTAGAGTTGTTATCAAGTTGCTCTATCTAAATTATCATAAATTATTAGGATAGATTGCGATCAACTGACAATCTTTCTCGTAGGTATAGAGGCATGATTAATTGAATGTTATGCTTAATGCTTTATATCTATTTTCGAAGGTAAAGCATGTCAGCTCCAGTTGGATTACCGCAGTTTAGCCATATTGATGTCACTCATTTCCAGTCTCATCTTGATGCGATGCTAAAAAAGCATTTGCAACAAGTAGCGCTCTTACTCAAAGACAACCCTCATTATACCTGGGATAATTTAATGTATCCTTTAGATGATATGGATGATGAGCTAGAGCGCTTCTGGTCGCCTTTGTCTCATTTGCACGGAGTAATGGATTCTCCGGAGTTGCGCAAATGTTATGATGCTTGTTTGCCGTTGCTCTCTGCTTACGAAACAGCAATGGGACATAATCATGAATTATATGAGGCCATTAAATCAATCGATAAACATGCACTTAATCCTGTACAGCAAAAATTGATTGCAGACAATCTGCGTAATTTTGAATTATCCGGGGTTGCTCTTGATAAAGAGCGCAAAAAGCGTTTTGAGGTGATCCAAACACGCCTGGACGAAATAACTAATCAATTTGAGCATAACATCTTAGATGCAACTCAAGCATTTACTTTATACCTTAATGATGCTACACGCTTAGTCGGTTTACCGGAGCATGCATTAAGTACAGCTAAAGAATTAGCTGTCGAGAAGGGCCTTGAGGGATATGTACTTACCTTAGAATATCCTTGCTATTATGCGGTGATGACTCACGCTGAAGATCGTAGCTTACGAGAAGAAATGTACCATGCTTATATCACTAGAGCCTCAGATCAGGGGCCCAATGCGGGAATCTATGATAATACCCCGTTGATTCAAGAAATTTTAGCGTTACGCCATGAAGAAGCCCAGCTTTTAGGCTTTAACAATTTTGCTGAATTATCTTTAGCGACAAAAATGGCGGAATCAACCAACCAAGTTATGGATTTTATGCAAGACTTAGTTAAACGAGCCCATAAGCAAGGTGAAAATGAGTTTAAACAATTGGAGCAATTTGCTGCGGAGCAATTTAAGCTAGATCTTGTAAAACCCTGGGATGTCGGGTATTTGACTGAAAAAAGAAGACAAGCGTTATTTACATTGTCACAAGAAGATTTACGTCCTTATTTTCCTCAGTTGAAAGTGATGCATGGTTTGTTCGAACTTGTTAAAAAACTTTATGGAATGTCCATTGAGGAAATCAAGGGTGCGGATGTGTGGCATAAAGATGTACAATGCTATTGTATTGTTGATGAGCATAATAATGTACGCGGCTATATTTATACAGATTTGTTTTCTAGACCGAATAAGCGCAGTGGTGCATGGATGGACTCGCTGCAAAGCCGCAGAAGATTGGAAGACGGTACCGTACAGCTACCCATTGCCACTTTGACGTGCAACTTTGCAAAGGCGACAGCAAATAAGCCAGCAGTGCTTTCTCATGAAGAAGTGATTACGTTGTTCCATGAGTTTGGCCATTGCCTTCATCACATTTTAACGCAAGTAGATTATTTAGGTGCTTCAGGGATTAATGGTGTAGAGTGGGATGCGGTCGAATTACCCAGCCAATTTTTTGAAAACTGGTGTTGGGAGAAAAGTGGTTTAGCCGTTTTAACTGCTCATGTAGAAACAGGTGAGTCTCTTCCTGACTCTCTTTTCGAGCGTTTAATTGCTGCAAAGAATTTTCAATCAGCGATGGCTATGTTAAGACAAATGGAGTTTTCTCTTTTTGATTTTCGCATTCATAACGAATATGTTCCGAATCAGGCGTCCCTTGTTAATGATATTTTAGCAGACGTGCGCTCGAAGTCTTGTGTCGTGCCTTTGGTTCCTTACAATCGTTTTCCACAGAGCTTTAGCCATATTTTTGCAGGTGGATATGCTGCAGGTTATTATAGCTATAGCTGGGCAGAGGTTTTATCCAGTGATGCTTTTTCTCGTTTTGAGGAAGAAGGTGTATTAAATCCGCAAACAGGGCATGACTTTCTACATCATATTTTAGAAGTAGGGAGTTCCAAAAAAGCAGCAGAAGCTTATAAAGAATTTAGGGGACGTCCTGCGACCATAGATGCCTTATTACGTCATAATGGCATTCAAGGTTAAATAACTTTCCGGGTTAAGAAAAAATAACCCGGAAAGCGTTTTCAAAAGCGACGAAATTTGATAGCAGAAGGCTTATTTTTTAACATTTTATGGTATACTTAAATTGTAGGGGGCGACCTGGCTTCGACGTGGGTTGCAAAACCAGAGGTGCATGCCGAGAATGAGGACTCTCGTAAATCAGACTCAACTAAATATAAATGCAAACGATGAAAACTTTGCTGGTGGGGAAGCTATTGCTGCCTAATAAGCACTTTAGTTAAACCATCACTGTGTACTGGCCAATAAACCCAGTATCCCGTTCGACCGAGCCCGCTTATCGGTATCGAATCAACGGTCATAAGAGATAAGCTAGCGTCCTAATCCATCCCGTATTAAGGCGCGAAACTTAGGGAATCGCTGTGTAGTATCCTGCCCGTCGGAGAATGCACAGTTAAATCAAAAGACACGGCTACGCATGTAGAGCTGAAGGCAGAGGATTTGCGGACGCGGGTTCGATTCCCGCCGCCTCCACCAATTAATTGTTTTATACCATCCAATAAAGTCTAAAAATCATTTAAAATCAACATAGTTAACCTAATAACAAGGCCATTAAGGTCTTTTCTCGTCCGTTGACATCCATCATTTTTGGGGGCAACATTGGGGGCAATTCTAATAACCGTAAATGAGTTGCCCCCAAATGCCTATATCTCCTGTCTCACTTCGTAATATAAAAGCAACAGATAAAACTCAGCGCATTTTTGATGGCGGAGGTCTTTATCTTGAAGTCACCCCTAAAGGAAAAACATGGTGGAGATTAAAATATCGATTCAATGATAAAGAAAAGCGAATTTCATTAGGAGTTTTCCCTGATGTAACTCTTAAGATGGCAAGGGTAAGACGTGATGAGGCAAGGCAATTAATAGCAGATAAGGTCGATCCAAGCGAATATCGTAAGATTACGAAACATGCGAAGCTTGAACGCACAGCTAATAGTTTTGAAATGGTAGCTAGAGAATGGTTTGTTAAACATTCATCTAATTGGGTAAAAAGTCATGCTGATAAAATTATCCAACGATTTGAACGAGATATATTTCCATGGATTGGCAGCACACCTATTTCTGAGCTTAAACCATCAACGTTGTTATCTGTTATAAGACGGATTGAAGAACGTGGGGCATTAGAAACCGCTCATAGAGCACTGAGTAACTGTGGTCAAGTGTTACGTTATGCAGTTGCTACAAATCGTGTTGAGCGAGACTCATCACAAGATCTAAAGGGAGCATTACCCCCGGTTAAAGTAAAACATTTTGCTGCTCAAACTGATCCAAAACGCTTTGGAGAACTCCTTAAGTCATTTGATGGCTATGAAGGTTCGCTTATAGTACGTTGTGCTTTACGGTTAGCACCATTGGTGTTTGTTCGCCCAGGTGAATTGCGACATGCAAAATGGGCTGATGTTAACTTTGATGAAGCGCAATGGAGCTATATTGTCACTAAAACAGGCACAGCGCACATTGTTCCCCTTGCTAGTCAAGCAATAAATATTCTTCAAGAGCTTTATCCTCTTACTGGTAACAGCATTTTTGTTTTTCCTTCTGCTAGAAGTAATACTCGACCCATGAGTGATAACGCTATTTTGGCAGCTTTACGTCGTTTAGGTATCAACAAAGAAGAAGCTACAGGACACGGTTTTCGTGCGACAGCTCGGACATTACTAGATGAAATATTGGGTATACCACCACATCTTATTGAGCATCAACTTGCACATGCTGTGCGTGACCCGAATGGTCGAGCTTATAACCGGACAGCTCATTTACCAGAACGTAAAAAAATGATGCAGGATTGGGCAAATTATTTAGAAGATTTAAAGTGAGATTGAATTGCCAACATAATGTGAGGTAGATACTAATGTTTACTCAAAAACAAACGAAACTTTTCGAAGAATATTTAGATTCAACAACAGTTAATGATTTATTTACACCTGACTTGCCTATTATAGAATTTCCGTCATGGCTGCATCCCGAAATAATTGGCACATTAGAACATAAATTAAATAAGTTAGAGGAACAAAAGAATTCACCAGCTAGGTTGTATTTTGATTTTTATTCAATGTTGGTCTTTAATTTTAAAAGATTAATACCTTTGTTTACTAATTCCCGAATGCAGCCTATATGGGCGGATCTATGTAACCACTCCATTGAAATTACAATTGAATTCATCAGAAGTCTATTCTGTTATGAAAATCATTATGATGGCGGAATAAGGCTGCTTGAAAAGCAAAATGATGAAATTCAATCTTGCAAGAGAATGATCAAACAAACCGAAAAATTACATGATGCAATGGAGGAATATCAATGCCACTATTATGGACATATGATACAAGATAATCACAATGAGCTCATGGAATTATTGGTGAAATTTAAAGATAAAACGGTAAAAAGTTTAGGGGAGTTTAAAGAAAGCCCTTTAGATGGGACCAAATTATTTTCTGAGCATTGGCCAATGACTAGGAAATGCACTGGTGAAAATGCTTTGGCAATATTTTTTTCTAGAAAGATCTATTATTTTTTTCAAACAAAATTTAATAAGCCAATGTACAATTATATCGCTGAAATTGTGGGAGTCATTTTCAATTGTTCGTTCAGTGATAATCAAATCATTAAGCTTTGTAAGGTAATGAAACCTTTTATTTGTGACAATTCAACGTATTAATAAAATTACTGAATCATCATTATATGAACTCCAGATAAGGCCTATATTGGCCATAGAGAATTGGCTCTAATCTGGAGATTACAATGCATCAAATCCCCCCAACTGGTTATTTACGTATTAAACAAATTTTAGGTAATTCTAAAGCAAATCCACCGATTACTCCTTTAATCCCTGTAGGTAAATCCACTTGGTGGGTTGGTGTTAAAACAGGCCGTTTTCCTCAACCAATAAAACTGGGACCCCGCATAACGGTTTGGCGAGTAGAAGACATAAAGTTACTCATTGAAAAGGGATGTTTCTAATAGCTCAGGATGAGGATTGATTATGAAGTTAAATGATCATGAAGAGGTAATAACTCCAAAGCTTCCAAGAAAAATAGCATCGGACGTCAAAGTATTTATTGTATGTTTGGCTAACTACAGAGTAATACCTGGAAAACTTGCTGAGTGTCTCATACGTTGGTTGGGGTTGCGTCATGAATAATTATATCGAACAATTTCGCAGTTCTATGTACCAAACGGGAATAACACCCCCCGAAATATTTAAAACAGATGGCAAAATAGATCGTTTTCATATCCAAGGTGACAAAGCAGGCTCTAAATCAGGTTGGTATGTTATGTTTACAGATAATTTACCATGTGGGGTTTTTGGAAGCTGGAAATCGGGTATTACAATCAGATGGTGTATAAAAAAACGCTCTCAAATGAGTTATCACGAATACGAGGAGTTTAAGAAGCAAATAGCTAATGCACAACGTCAGCATAATGAAGAACGAGCAAAGTTGCAAAAAGCAGCAGCTCAATTAGCTGAAAAAATATGGGGTAAATGTGAAACAGTTAACCCGCATCATCCTTATTTAATTAGAAAACAGATACCACCATTCTATGCCCGTCAATCAGGCACAAGTTTAGTATTGCCGATTATAAATTTTTCCGGTGAATTTTCCAGCTTGCAGTTTATAAGTGAGAGTGGCTCAAAGAGATTCTTAGCAAATGGAAAAATCAGTGGAAACTATATACCTATCCAAAAACGACCTACATCAGATACTCAAATTATGATAGCTGAAAGCTTTAGTACAGCAGGCTCTATAGCTAGAGCATATCCTAATGCCTGCGTTATCGCTGCTTGCCATGCAAGCAATTTAAAACCTGTTGCTATCAATTTTAGAGAACACTTACCAAAATCAAAAATGATCATCTGCGGTGATGATGATAGAGAGCTGCCTATTAATATAGGTCTGATAAAGGCGAGGGAAGCTGCTGTTGCTGCTAAGGCATTATTTACGAAACCTGAATGGCCAGTTGGTGCTCCAAGCTCATTAACCGATTTTAACGACTTAGCTTGTTGGCTTTCTACTATGGGGCAGCAAGATGAGTGATATCAATTTAATTGGTGCTATAGAAGAGCCAACTGATCTAGCCGAGCCGTTGCCTGAACGTAATGCTGCACCAAAGTTTCCTCTTGATGCATTAGGCCCTCTTTTAGGCGAAGCAGCTAGACGTTTAGCTTATCATGTCCAAGTACCAGAGGGTATGGCGGGGCAATCAGTTTTAGCTGTGGCAGCATTGGTTGCACAAGCTCATATCAATGTTCAAAGAGGAACCATAGGTTTAGGTCCTGTATCATTATTTTTTTTAAGTGTTGCAGAGTCTGGTGATCGCAAAAGTAGTGTAGATCGTTTGGCATTAGCTCCTGTTCGAGCTTATGAAGCAAGACGGATTCAAGCTATGGAGGGACAGTTAAAGCGTTATAAAACGGAAATGCAAGCGTGGGAAATGCGTCATGAGTCCATCATAAAGTCTTCTATTAAACGAGGTGTCGAAATGACTAGGGAAGAGCAAGAGACACTTTCAAATAAATTACACGCATTAGAAGCTCAAAAGCCAAAAAGTCCGCCACGACCAAACATAACATTTAGTGAACCTACATCGGAAGGGATTTGGAAGCACTATATTCATGGCGATCCTAGTGCGGGTCTTTTTAGTGATGAAGGTATTTCATTTTTTTCCGGACACGGCATGAATGATGAATCCAAGGGACGTAGCATTCATATGCTATCTAAGCTTTGGGATGGTGATCCTCTTTCTCGTACTCGTGGTGCAGAAGGTGAATCAGGTACTTTAGCAAATCGTCGGTTATCTTCTCATTTAATGATTCAACCAATTGTTGCAACTAAAGTATTGGCCGATCCTTTACTTCAAGGCCAAGGGTTTCTTGCGCGTTTTTTAATATGTCATGAGCCAAGTATTGCTGGGACTCGTTTCTTGCAAGGTCGGGATATTACACAAGGTGCGCAAAATGATTATTTAGTTGGAAAATATTGGGAAAGAATTACACAATTATTGAATCATCCAGTTCAAGTTAATGAAAAAACAGGTGAATTGGTACTAAATGTATCTGTATTAAAAGATGATGCCTTAGAATTATGGTGTGCGCTCCATGATGGAATAGAGGATCAAATTAGAATTGATGGAAAGTACTCAGATGTAAAGGCATTTGCCTCAAAAGCCGCTGAAAATGCTGCTCGTCTTGCCGCAATACTGGCTTTTGTTGAAGGAGATGAACATCCAAATGTAGAGCATATAAAGCGCGCAGGAAAATTAATATCTTATTATTTAGAATCTATGGCTATTAGGACTATGGATGCGCAACAAGATTCTGATTCTTTACTTGCTAGAGACTTATTAAGTTGGATTATAGAACATGGTAATAAATTGTCCTCACCTGATTTCAAAAAGTTACCCAACTCACTAAGGCGATCCTCTATCGCCCGTAAAATTTTAGCATTTCTTGTTGCTAATGGACATTTACGTGTATCTGCAATTAATAGTCGAACTCAAATGCCTAGTGTTTGGGAGGTTACCTAATGACGGATCTAATAGCTTATGGCCTATCTTTAAGAGAAAAGTTAAAAACATCGCAAGAGACCTCTCCGCAAGTCATCCGCGTTGATTCCGCAGATTTAATTCCTTGTTTATTAAAGGGAACCGCAACATCCGCAGAATCCGCAATAAAGGTAAAAATAAATCAAAATAATGATTATTGTAATGAACTTAAAATTGATCACTTTGCGGATATTGCGGATTCTGCGGAAGATCCCTCTGGGCAGGGGCCGTTTATTGCGGATGACTTGCGGAAAAAATGCGGGTTAAAAGTTATGAGTAAAAAATGACGGATGATTATCAGGAAAAGTGTGTATTTATACCAATTAAATTATGCGATTGCGGTTATAGACCCCCATTCTGTTCCTGTGGGCTTTACAAGTTTCAAGGCAAATTAAGGGAGAAAAGCTAATGGAAAAAGATAAGATAGAAGAAAAAAAGAAAATAGCTAGTACAGAGTTATATTTGCATAGTCGTGGTCATGCCACAATAGCACTTAACAAATTACATGGTGGTGGATTTGACGACGTTGCCGCATTTGATCGGCTTTCCAGAAGTGTAGATCGGGTTTGTAATAATGATATGAATGAAATTGAAGCTATGCTTATAACGCAAGCCAAGAGTCTTGAATATATGTTTTATGATGCTCTGGCTAAATTACCTGATTCCAATATGGAACATGCCGAAGTAATAGCTAATATTGCCCTAAGAGCACAGGCTGGATGTAGAAAAACATTATTGGCATTGGTGGAAATCAAACATCCACGCAGGACAACTACTTTCATAAAACAACAAAATAACGCGATTAATCAACAAGTAAATAATAGTGTAAAATCTGACTCTAGCTCAATTGAAAATAATAAAAAAATTGCAAACGAACTGAATGCGAGGGAGCCCTATGAAACAAAGAATATGGACAATCGAACAACGAGCACAACAAGCTCAACGAATACGCCAGCAGAAGCCATGGAAGTACTCGACCGGTCCAAAAACTCCAAAAGGAAAAATTATTTCCAGTGAAAATAGCTTTAAACATGGTGCGAGGTGCAAGGATATTAGAGATAAAGCCCACCAATTGGCTAAGTGGAAAAGAGAGTTAAAGCAGCTAATTCGCTATATTTAAAAATAATAGGGTTATTTATTGCCTATAATTTGATTAAAATAATTTCGGATAATACTTAATGGAAATAAAACAATGGAATGAAATATGTTCTAAATATAAAGACGCTTCTCTCATCTTGGGGAATGGTGCAAGCATAGCTTTTGATGCAATTTTTGATTATCAGTCCTTATATGAAGTGGCCAATCAAACGAATTTGATAGAAGGAAAATTGTTAAATTTATTTGAAAAATTTAATACCGAGAATTTTGAGCTTGTTCTTTATCGATTATGGCAAGCAAAGGAGGTATTAAATGTGCTTGATATATCTACGGAATTTCTAGATGATAATTATTCCTTATGTAGAGAGGCTCTAATAAGTACAGTGCATAAGGCACATATTAAGTATGACAATGAAAATGACGTGTTCATCAAAAAATTAAATCAAGCATATAAATTTTTAATGAATTTTAAAACAGTATTTTCATTAAACTATGATCTTATTCTGTATTGGATTATTGCAAAGGGAAACACAGATTCAGATAAAAAAGGGAATATTTTTAAAGATTGTTTCTGGAAGCCTCTTAATGATTTTAAAGTATTTGATTTCGATGTGAGCTTTTTTAGGAAACCGGATCAAGAGCAAGATAAAGCAGTATTAATTTTTTATCCACATGGAAATTTAACATTAGCTAGATTAAAGCAAGAACAATTTCATGAAATTGATTTAAAAATATGCTCACGAGATCAGGTACATTTAGAAGCTATTTTGATACTTGGAAAAAAGGGAGATTTGAGCCTGTATTTATATCTGAAGGTGATTTTAATGAAAAGAGGAAGAGAATTTTAGAAAGTGAATATTTAAGAACAATTTATAAGTATGGGTTTGAAGAAATTGAGCAAAAATTAGTGATATATGGTTGGAGCCTTTCCAAGCAAGATACTCATCTTTTACAAAGACTGCAGAATATCCAAGATGATAGAAAGAAAACAGGTATGAACATTATAAAAAGTATAGCAGTATCCATTTATCCAAACGGTAAAGAGAACGAATTTATAGAGCATGTAAATAAAAAACTCACACCGTTAACAAACGATATCGATTTTTATTATTCAAATCAGGATTGTTGGTGTTATTAATTTTGTATTATTTTGGATCTTCTTGTTTTAAAGAACTAAGGGGTGGAAAGAGCTCCCCAACTTCTGTGTTTAATGCTGAGGCAATACGAATTAGATTGAGTGTTGCAATGTTCCTTTCTCCGCGCTCAATTCCACCCAAATAGGTTCGATCAACCCCAACTTCATCAGCAAAAGCCTCTTGAGAGAAACCTTTCGATTTACGAAGTTCACGAATTTTTTCGCCTAATTTAATTAATGCTGGATGTTTTTTGCGCATTCATATAGAATATGCGCCTGATGATTATATGACCACGGACTATAAGCATCATTTAATAAAAGATTTCATCAAATAAAAATAATAATAACAAGGATTTGTTTTGCGGATAGAGTAATTCCTTTGTGTTTTTATTTGGAGAAAATTATGATTAAAAATTTAATAAATAAAGTACTAAATAAATTTCATTATGTATTAGAGCATGAAAGTTTTGAGCTAATGTATGCTAATGGCGACCAATACGTCAGTGCCTGTAAATTAAATGGCATTCGAATGTCTTATATGCTTCTTGCAAATCATTTATTTGGCGCTGCAGTTGCTCTTTTAAGTGAAGAGGACGATATAAGTGATAATAAATATATCCACTATTATAATTTAGGTGCTATAGAGCCTCCTGCCACAGCTGCTCTGTTAATGTCTTACATTACAAGCCATCCTGATGAAGGAAAAGATTCTTTGTTTATGCTTATGCTTAGATGTGTAAGAGCAGCTGAAATTCCATTTTCAGGCATGGAAGGTTGAATGTGATTTTGACATTTAGTTAGTTCATATAGTGAGGCAGCTCCATTATCGAACGAAAATTGATATACTGGTTCAATCAATCAATCGGTAGCTTAATGCCAATTTAATGGAAATACTAAATGAGCGTAATATTCGCTTCATTAGTTTATGAAAATCAGACCCAACAAGTTATTCTGCAAGGATATAATTTATTAGATAATCCTAGCTTTAATTTATTCATGAATAACGATGTTGCTAGTCGATTAAATGATGAAAGCGAATCTAATGAATTTAAATCTCTTTTACGTGGGTTACCTCTAACTGGATTTGGAAATAAACACTTAGAGGATATTTTATCTGCAAGCATCCAAGAAGAGCGGGATTGGGCCATTGCAGAGGCATTAGCAGAAACATGGCTTACACATACGCATCAGGTTATTTGGCCCTGGAATATGGAGCGAGATAAACGAAATGCGAGAGCAAGTTTACCAGGTGCAGATTTAGTAGGTTTTATTCAAAGTGGTTCAGATACCTTGCTTGCCTTAGGGGAGGTGAAGTTATCCGGCGAAAAAAAATATCCGCCAAGTGTAATGTCTAGTATGCATCAACAGATTGATAATCTATTAAAAAACCCAGAATCGGTCGCTCAATTATTAAAGTGGCTTTTTTCTCGCTGTAAAGCAAATGAATTTGAGCCTTTATATAAAGCGAGCTTAGCTTATTATTTTAATTCAGGAAAAAGTGCAATAACTCTTTTCGGTGTATTGGTTCGAGAAACTGAAGCTAATGAACTTGATCTTCAATCGCATGGTGAGAAACTAAGCAAAATTTTATCATCTCCTTCATTGTGCAATTTAATCGCACTTTATTTTCCAGGTAAAATTTCTGAGTTTCATACCAGGCTAAAAAGAAGCGAGAATGAATCATGAGCGATTGGTTATTTGATATTTTAGGTGATGCGCATACTCAAGCACTAAAAGAAGCTTCTCGCCATTTGGTTTACAAAGAATTATCAAGCGCTGTTGTAGAAATAGATTTTGATCTGATTCGCCGTGTAGCAGAAGTCTTAGAGCTCGCTGTACGTGATATAATTCTGAATCGCTATAAAGATGATGAAGAGCAAAATAAAGAATTAAAAAAACATGCTGCAAATGCATTTCAATTATATCGAGTACTACCCCCAGCGACTAATCCCTTATCTAATGCAATGCAGTTATTACAAACAAGCTCTTTAGCCGTAATAGGTGATATGGGAGCGGCAGCCTCTCGAATGTTGCGGGAAATTGATTGGCCTAAGTTACCTATGGATTCGTCTAGCTGGCGTGATCGTACATGGGCTGTAATTATAGATGTATGGTTGCGCCTTATTAGAAAACAAGGATGGGCTGATCGAGATGCTGTACTTCAAAATATTGCTGCTTTAAGAGAGGCACAAGAAGAATTTGAGCAGAAATACCTAAATAGCCTCAATCCGGCTACTGCAAAAATAGAGGCATTAGAACTTATAGGTTTGTACCATTTAGCCAAAACCGCTGAAATATTTGCCCTCTATCTCACTGATGGAGCAGTAGATGGAAACTATCAAGTTCAACAATTATTAGATACTCATTTTGACCGAGTTTTTGAAGTATGCAAAATAGCTCCGATGATATACCTTGAACCTTTAAGCTATTTGCTCTCAGCTTGTGCTGCACAAATGGTGGAAAATTCCATTTGGACGGTTACTCGTGCAGTTAATTCACGAGTAACGCAGTTTGTGAGAAATATGGTAGCTCGAGGGAGAGGTCAAGGAGCCATTTTCGAAATGCTCCCTCCTCAAAGACGTACCTTAGCGGACAAGGGTTTATTAGGCTCTAGCAGACGAGCAGTAGTTGTAAGTTTACCTACCTCTAGCGGGAAAACTTTAATCGCTCAATTTCGTATATTACAAGCCCTAAACCAATTTGACTATGAGCAAGGATGGATTGCTTATCTAGTTCCGACTAGAACATTAGTAAACCAGATTACTCGTCAGTTACGTCGAGATTTTTTGCCGCTGGATATTATTGTAGAACAAATTAGTCCAGCATTAGAAATTGATAATATTGAAATGGATTTATTGCAAGAGCATGATCGCAAACAAGCTTTTCGAGTGCTTGTAACAACTCCTGAAAAATTAGATTTAATGTTAAGACAAGGTTGGGAAGAAAAAATTGGACGACCTCTAACGTTAGTTGTTGTGGATGAAGCACATAATATTCAAAGTTCACATCGTGGCTTAAAGTTAGAGTTACTTTTATCAACAATAAATAAAGAGTGTCAGAGAGCACAGTTTCTTTTGCTTACTCCTTTTATCAAAAATGCTAAAGAAATTGCTCGTTGGCTTGGAGGCCCAAACTCCGATGATATTAGTTTATCGTTAGACTGGCAGCCAAATGATAGGGTGATTGGTATTGTCCAACCAGTAAAGGATAAATTAATAAAAAATAAAAGCTATGACTATAAATTAAATTTTGAGTCAATTCATACTTCACGCAATACTTTGGTTATTGATGACCTATTAACATTGCCGAAATCTGATGAGCTTGCTAAAACGTATAGTAAAGTATGCTCTCATAAAATTATGGCAGCAGTTACAGCTCAGTTTTTACATAAACGAGGGCCTGTAATAGTGATGCATGCACGACCTGATTGGGTTTGGTTATTAGCCGACACTCTTAAAATTGAATCTAACCGTACAAAAATTATTTCTAAAAATATTCTACTCGTACAAGAATTTTTGCAGCTAGAATTCGGCAATGAGTTTCCTTTAATTGAACTCTTAACTTATAAAATTGGAATACACCACGCAGGTCTTTCTGATGATGTGCGTGCACTCATGGAATGGTTATTCGAAGAAAATGAATTAAACTTTCTTGTAGCAACAACTACCATTGCCCAAGGAGTAAATTTCCCCGTGACAGGGATTGTAATGGCATCTCATCAATATCCCAGCGATAAGGGAATGACAGATATGCCTCCCGAGGATTTTTGGAATATTGCTGGTAGGGCAGGTCGAATTGGCCAAGAAAGTCTTGGTGTAATTGCTCTTGTTGCAGACTCTAATGCAAAAGCAAAAAATTTAAAGAAATTTATTAATAATCAAACAGGTGATCTAAATTCTGCATTATTAAATTTAGCGATAGAGTCTAAAGATTTTTTAGAGGATCTGGAAGGAATTGTATATCGGACTCCTGAATGGTCAAGTTTTCTGCAATATTTGACACATACTTATCGCCAAATGGGAAAACCAGATACCTTTGTAGATCAAGTCGAGCAAGTATTACGAGGAACTTTTGGTTTTGAGAAGTTACGAATGGAGAATCCCTCTATTGCTAAAAAATTACTAAGTGGAATTCAACGTTATGCAGAGTATTTAAAACGGCCAAATCAACCCCTTAAGTTAGTTGATAGCACTGGGTTTTCTCTGCAAAGTATTAATACGGTACTTAAAAATAAAGGCAACATAGACGCTTCATCTTGGGATCCAACAAGTTTATTTCAAAATAAAAATGCAACTTTACAGGATATGATGGGAATACTTCTGCGTGTACCAGAATTAAGGGAAAATTTTCAAGTAGCTATTGGTGGTGAACATCCTGATGGGGAAAAATTATCTTTAATTATTAAAGATTGGGTTAATGGAGTCTCGATTTTTGACATAACTAATCGTTATTTCCGTAAAGATAATGAAGATCTTACAATAGCAATGACAAAATGTGGTCAAAGTCTATTTGGTAGGCTTACACAAACAGCCTCGTGGGGGCTAGGAGCATTACTATCAATAACTGTAGGCGATTTACCAGAAGAACAATATAAATTACTAAATAATTTACCATCCCGTGTTTATTATGGTGTTAATGATGATTCTGCAATTGCTTTAAGGCTCTTAGGTATTCCAAGAACTGCAGCTATCCCTCTTGCTTCGTCTTTATCTTCAATAATGAGCCAGCCACTTCCAAAGATAAGAGGTTATTTACGTAATTTATCGGAAAAAGACTGGAAGGATGCTTTAGGTGAATCAGGTAAAACATATAGGGATATATGGAGAGTATTAGAAGGATTATCTTAGAACCATTTTACCCTAAGATTCCAATCTTGGGGGCAACTTTGGGGGCAACAAAAAATTTTGTAAATTTAAAATTATTAAATAACAATAGGTTAATGTGGAAATTCAATAGCCGCCGCCTCCACCAACTTATTGATTTATAACGATTTTTTATAGATATATTCCTGCTTATTTTTGTTTTTTTGAAATAAATACTCAAACATAAGTATCTGTTTATATTAATAATATTTTTTAAATTTAATATTGTAATCAATTATTCTCTCTTGATAGTACCTCTTAAAAGTACCCAATTTGTGGCCAATAAGGAGTTTTTCTTAGGACTTGCTAACGAGTATCAAAATAACTAGCAATATTGTACCTAGCATGATTGTTATCCTTGAACTACATGTATATATAACTATAGTAAAAAATTCTGTTTATACTTTAGAGTGAGTTAAAGAATTATTAATTTGCGGTATTCACTCCATTAACTAAAATACAATATTTAAATTTCGCGATGCCTATTGGGTTATTGTTTTGGATTATGATCACAATTCTGATTTTTCACGTTGAACTAGGGTATTGTCAGAGGTACTATATTAATTTTGTTAGCTACATTATGTGGTAGGTATTTGATTCTATACCTCATTGGTGATTAAGGAGCTAACTTCTTTGGAACATGAGTCAAATAATGACATCAAAACCAAGACTACCGAAAGAACCGATACATACACTATCTGAACCTTTATCACGATTTATTCATATTGAAACCAGTTCAGCTCTTATACTTTTGTTATTCGCTATTATTTCGTTAATATTAGCCAACTCTCCTTGGTCAAAATCTTTTTTATCCATTTGGGAAGTTCCCTTGGGAATTTATGCAGGCAATTTGGAATTCTCCCGTCCAATACATGCTTGGATTAATGAAGGGTTAATGACCTTATTTTTCTTTTTTGTCTCTTTAGAATTAAAAAGAGAATTGGTGTTTGGGGAGTTAAGAAATCCTAAAATGTCTGCGCTTCCTGTTATTGCAGCTTTTGGTGGGATGCTTGTACCGGCGCTATTGTACCTCTTACTCCAAGCCGGAGAACCAGGGCAGAATGGCTGGGGTACTGTGATGGCTACTGATACCGCTTTTGTTATCGGTTGCTTGGCAATTTTTGGTAACTTCATTCCTCACAGCTTGCGTATATTCATGTTGTCGTTGGCTATTATTGATGATATTGGAGCAATCTTAGTGGTTGCAATTGGATATAGTCCGGGTATTAATTGGATAGCACTTATTATATCAGTACTAGGGGTTATGTTGGTGTATGTTATGCAATGGTTGGGAGTTCGCAGTATCGCTTTCTTTTTTTCATTGGAATACTTCTGTGGCTTGCAATAGATCAATCCGGTATCCATCCTACTATTACAGGAGTCATTCTTGGCTTAATGACCCCTACAAAGACCTGGATAAATGATAAGCAACTACATAAAATTTTAGAAAATGTGGTTTCATATCCTCCGGGAGAGCACTGGAGCGGTGATACGGAAGATCGTAGAGCATTGCTCATGGGTGGAATCGCGGCGCGTGAAGCAATTTCTCCAGTTGAGCGTTTGGAAATTCTTTTACACCCTTGGATAGGTTATTTAATCCTACCATTATTTGCCTTAGCGAATGCAGGAATACCATTATTTTCCTTAGATTTAACTCATGAAGTAACTATTTCTATATTTTTAGGATTTATTCTGGGCAAGCCCATAGGTGTTTTTTGTTTTAGTTTTATTGCTGAATTTTTAAGGTTGGCGAAACGGCCTAAAGACCTTACCTGGGGATTATTAGGGTGTGCCAGCATCTTGACAGGAATTGGGTTTACAATGGCAATTTTTATTGCGAATTTATCCTTTAATCAAAACCTTATTATCGCAGCACGTTTAGGTATACTACTGGCAAGTATTTTTTGTGGTTTGATTGGCCTTTTTGCATTTATAATTTACAAATATTTTTCTAAATCTATTTTACATAATTATTCTGAATAAATTTTTAATTATCTAATTTCTCGGTTACTTATGTCGCGTCTCCACATAGATTCTTTATCAAATGAATGTGTGAAAATAGATTGATTTCCGGTTCCCTATTCCCTAATTTGGGAAACGTTCTGTACAAGTAATTATGCAGATTTTATATGCTCAACTTTGTCAATTTTTTTCGACTCTAGTGTTTATTAATCGTTGGTCTATTTAAAAATAAGCTAATATAAAACAAAAGGAGAATAAATTAATTTTCTGGAGCTAAAAATGAATCATTACAGATTACGAGTAATAGACAAGGAAACCATAAAAATAATTAAGGATATTGGGGGATATGAAAATCTTCTTGAAAATGGCCAGGATACTTGGGCTAATACTGAAGAAGAAGCTAGATTGAAATTAGCAGAACAAACTGTTTTCTCTAATTTTGGTAGAATACGGGGGGAATTGCATCCGAATAAAGAATGTTATTTGGGATTAAATGATATTTGGACAGACCCCAACAAAGTCGATATAAAGCTTATTTAAATCTTGATTAGGATAGCCCAGATTTTTCTAACGTAGTATGTGGTTTCCTTTTAATGGGAACAAACAAAAAATATAACCAATACATAGATATGGAGCAGTATAGGTGACCTATAGAGAAATAACCATGTGGCTTGATTAAGTATAATATCCTTCAAAGATACCCAATATCTGCCCCAAAAAATCAGCTATAAAATAAATATTAATAATATCAATGAGTTAAATAAAATTGTCGCAGGTTCGATTCCCGACGCTTCCACCATATCGGGTTTATAATAATTTCTTGTAGACTCCTGGCCAGTTAATTTCTATTATTATGTATTAAATAAGCAGACCGCATTAAATATCTATAACAAATCAGTATAAGCATTATAATTAAAATTGATTTTTGAAACCGTCCTCCCTTCATGAAAGTGCCAAACTAACTTTCGTATTTTCTGTAAGAGCTCTTCCATAGTAGAAAATGACTTAGAACCCTAGACTCTCTGCTTTAACCATTGCCAAGATCGTTCAATTGGATTGTATTCAGGTGAGTATGCAGGAAGAAAAAGAAGTTGCACCCAGTCATTCTTTTGAACAAACCTCTGAACCTTCTTACTTTTGTGTATTGGTCCATTATCGAGAACGATCATTAACTTTTTATTGGGATTTGCTTGATGAAGTTGATGCAAGAACAGGATCAATCGCTGGCTATTTCCTGTATCCGCCTGCTTCCAATAAAATCGGCTTGTTCGGATGTTTAATGCGCCAAAAATAGCCTTGCTCAGTCTGGCTTTCACAGTATTGACTACTTTTTTTACCACTTTTAAACCAACCTCGACTGACATATGGTTGGTTTGAAAAATGAGACTCATCCGCGAAAAGTATTTCAATATCCGTTCCACTATCTTTCCTAATCTCCTCAACAATCTCACTTATTCGTGCTTTTTTCTCAGTCGAGGATGGAGCATTTGCAGGTAACGTTTTTGAAAATCGTTTATACACAAAGCCTAATCGATTAAGTGATGTTACCAACGTGTTATCACAAGCAGACACGCCTTGTTTTTCAAACCAATCTCGCAACAAATTAATCTGCCATCCTGCTTCCTGATAACCATATTCCTGAGGTGATTTTCCGAGTAACTCCTCAAGTTGAGATTCAATAATAGGTGCCTTTCTAGCCGGTCGACCCGGTTGACTACGACTCTTAAGTCCTGTAATACCCTGCGTTATATAGCGCTTGAGCCATAATCTGACGGTATGTTCATTGCGACCAGAAATTTTAGCCGTTTCCGATACTGATTTTCCTTCTCCACATAATAATACGTAGTAGGCACGTTCCCCTATATTGGATTTTTGACTTCGTCTTAACCGAATTAAATCTGCTCTTGCTTCTTCGTTGAGGTATATCCTTATCATTTTTCAAAACTTGTCTATAAAAAATCGTCAGAGTACACTAACTGCATTGTTTTTTATAGATATTTAATGCGGTCTGCTTATATAGCCTACTTGATTAGTACTCCAGTAAAACACTGAAACAGGTTGTAGCTATTTCATTTTAATGTATTGCTCAATAACAATGCACATCGCATTGTAAATTACAATTATTAACGAACCATTCAGATATTTTTTCTCCCGAAATGTATCAGTCCTTATCGAATCACACCGAATCTAATCATACCTAAGAATACAGGGGGGCGCAATGAGATCTTAATGGTTAATTAATAATCATAGTGTATCATTGTAGTACTATCCATGTGGCAATTACCCTATTGCCTTAACCAAGTAGTGTTCTATGCTTTATCACGAAAACTTAATTACACTTAATAGCCTGTTTATGAATCCTAAAAAGGGAAAAAGTAAAGGGGTTTGTTATGGTCTTTCATCTAAATATTTAGATGCATTATTTTGTAACGATAGAGATACCCTCTATAAGCGTCTCGAATTGATTGAACAATACCAAGAAAATCCAGAGGAGTTATTGCATAATATTCAAAAGGTATATGATAAAATTAGATTATCAATCCCCCAAAAACCTGTTCTAACTCATGAGGAGCTTGCATGCCTTGAAGTTCGTCCTTTTTTTGAATGCATTACATTACAGCTTCATCCTGATTTTTATCCCGAAATCTATAATCAACATGTAATGCAAAACTACAGTGCAAATCATACAATTTCAGCGCCCAAACAATTAGAAAATGCAGCTCCCCAGCTTTTGCATCGCTCTTATCATGCAAAAAATAAACAAGAACTTATTACTTATTTTGAACAACTAAAGTTGTTACTCCAATCATGTGAACAAGTGGTTGGCTTTATCATAGAATCTGATGAGCATGCAATTGCTTTAAGCTACAATCAACAAAAGGACGTTTGGGAATTATTAAATGCAGATAATTTAATTAAGTCTGAAATCACTGGATTTTATCATCAGGAACTAAATAGTGTTGAGTTGGCAGAGGCATTGTATCAAGCGCTTAATCCGCAGATTGAAATTGATGAAGAAGAGGAAAGTGAATGTGAGCCCTCTGAATTCACAATTTTTAGTATGAGTTGTTTTGGTTTAAAGTCCGATCCAACCCTGGCGTATCAAGTCAACGATATTAGCCTTCCTATTGATAGAAATATATTACGCAGAACAAATGAAGATAATGTATCGATTTTTTTTCTTGCTGCCCAAGCTGGTGATATTGACGCCATGAAAGCAATGCTGCCGCACCTGCACGACATTGATGAGGCGCGATATGATGGCGAAACCCCCTTATCAATTGCTGTACAGGAAGGTCACATTGACGCTGTAACATTTTTAATTCAAAACGGCGCAGATAAAAGTCATTGTAATGAGAAAGGAGAGTCTATGCTGCACTGTGCAGCAGCGATGGGTCATTGTGATATTATAGAATATTTAATTTCATTAGATTTAGATATTGACGAGGAAGACTTAAATTTTAATACCCCGTTAATGAGCGCAATTTATAACAATAAAGAAGAATCTGTGTTTAGTTTATTAAAAAATGGAGCAGATGTTAATGCTCTCGATGGAAATCAATTCTCACCCCTACTTATTGCTGCATATATGGACAATCCTGAGATACTAGTCGCATTAATTCATGCTGGTGCAAATATAGACTATCAAATGGAAGATGGTAGCACAGCACTAGATATAGCATTATCCAGGGATAACCTGGAGTCTGTAAAAATCATACGCTTATTTTTATCAATTAAAGAGCAAAACCATACGCTGAATTCTATTTCACAAAAAGCGTATAAGGAAAGACTGTTAGAAGTTGTTGCATCTAATTCTTATTTAGTTGATGGCCAAGAGAAGCCAACGGCTTTTTTTGAAAAAATGTCTCGGAAACAATTATCTGATATTCGTCCTCAATCTGATATTACTCATAATGAATATGACAACAACTATGGTTTAATTAAATGAATTTAACTTGAGCGTGACGTTTCCTAGAGTAATATCTTAACTTAGTATCCTGAAGGCAGGTCTTGCTTTTTGGGGAAATTAGAGAAGACAAGTTAAAGGCAATCCAAGTGGAGCGTTGTATTAAAAAGTTATCCCGTCTGGATAAAGATGAACTGATTAATGAGCCTCATCTACTTAATGTTTCGTTCTATTATTAAAGAATGTAAAAGAGTTAGGGCATTGAATGCAGAATTATGATTTACGAAAAAAATTATTCACCAATATTCTTCCTTACGATGGAGAGGTTTATTATCAAGGATGCATTTTAACTAAAAATGAGGCAGATTATTATTTTGAACAATTATTCACACAAATTTCCTGGAAACCAGATGAAGCAATAATTTTTGGTAAGCATGTTGTCACTAAACGAAAAATAGCATGGTATGCCGATAAGCCTTTTTCTTACACCTATTCAAGAATTACCCGCCAGGCTCTTCCCTGGACAGACGAGTTATTAATTTTGAAATCTTTAATTGAAAAAGAAAGTGGAGAAACATATAACTCTTGTTTGATGAATCTATACCACGATGGAAGTGAGGGGATGGCGTGGCACAGTGATGGAGAAAAAGATTTAAAAAAAAACGGAGCGATAGGGTCATTAAGTCTTGGAGCTGAACGCAAATTTTCTTTTAAAAATAAGAACTCAAAAGAAGTTATTTCAATTGCATTACCCTCTGGAAGTCTTTTAGTAATGAAAGGTCATACACAAACTCATTGGTTGCATCGTTTGCCACCAACAAAGAGAATACAGGAGCCACGAATCAACTTAACGTTTCGTACTATTGTTTCATCATGACGAACGAAACTGTTTCTATAACTATGTGGCTCCTACTTTAATAGACACTAAAACACGACCAATAAAAGTGTTGATTGGTCTCCAGTATCAGAAGATTGTAAGCATTATTTTCTACGTGTATCAGTTATCGGAATGAAAAAAATACCCTTAAGTGTTTCATTATTCGTGGTTATTGGATTTACCTGATGCATCTTCAGAGGATGCAAAAGCTATTAAAAGGAATGCACCATTCTATACACTAGCGGCTAATTTCCCACAGAATTGTATCTCATGCAGGGAACAATGCACTAAAGGTGATGAGTGTGGTGTTGGCCAAAGCTGTATCGCAACTGCTTGTGGGAATCGATGTGTTAAACAAACCGCAGATTAATTCATGTGTAAAGTCCTGGGTGCAAGCAACTAGGATAGGATTGCTGGAAAATATGCGTCACTAATTGTTTCTCAATTTTTGACGAACTTGATGTGAGTCTTCTGCTTTATTAATTATATTTTCAATGTTTGACTGGTAATGTGTCAAACTTATTGATTATACATTCCGTTGAAAGTCAAATCTATTTATAAAGTCCAATGATAGTGTCAGGCAGCAATTCTGATTTTAAGTGTTGCGTTTGTCTTCCTCATACAGCACTGTTGGGAAGTAATCGCATTACTAGGCTTCCATACTCAGCCATTCTCACTTAATGGCATCTCACGCAAGAGTATTTGATGGTAGAAATATTTTTTCTCTTCATCTAACAAAAAAGAACACTCACTACTATGGAGTGGAACATAAATAAATGTTATCGTTTCTTCAAATATAGTACTTACTCTAGTAACATTAGGTCATTTTTTCAAACAATAATAACCTATTAATTCCATTAGCTAATGATGCCGAATGTCAACACCAGGATTTTGTGAAAAATCTGGCACGGCAATTCTGTCGTTTTTACACGCCGCTTCCATTTTGAGCTTTATTTCTTTTTTCCAATCGCTAGGGTTATCTCCCTGTATGCCTAGAGCTTTTCTTAACCGCTCATTTTTACATATTTCATCCGTTAAATTTTGAGCTGATTTGGTTGATGTAGAATAGGATTGAAAAAGGCCTCTAGTTTTACATACGGTCTTTAATAAGAGATCCACTGCCTCCTCTAATTTTGTAGTCTCACCTTTCATATAGTGGATGTTTATTTTCATTAGATTTTGGTGGATGTAAGCCTCTTTATTATCTTTATTTTTTGAGATGCGGCTACTTGTGAAACTACGATTTGTAGTTACTTGTTTCAACTCTGGATTTTTATGCAATAGTTCTTTTACTTTATCATCTGATAAATTTGCATAGGAATTTTCATTAGATTTTGGGGCTACAACCCTTTGTTGAACTTGGGAAATACCGGATATAGGCGCATGAACAAATTGTTCTTTTTGGCGGGCATATGCGCTCATCATGTTATCCCATCCTTTTTGATATCTTTCTTCAAATTGAGGATCTAATTTCATTTGTTGTTCGTAAAATTGATGGAAATTAGGTGGATTGGCCACAGAATCTTTACTTGGTGGTGATACTTGATAGCCAGGTATTAGATCAAGTGCGTACTGAGCTGGGCCAAGTACCTCATGTATACTATGAAGACCGCCACTTACCATATAGGCAGATACTGCTGCCAGGTAGTTTTGCTTCTCTTCCACACTACCAAAATTGCCGTAATTTTCCATAATTCCCATAAATAGGCTAGTCATGCCTGATGGGCCAGCTGCATAGACTGCATCATTTTGAATCAAGTCTCTGGTAAAGGGAGAGTCTAAATTGGCACCTTGATACTTGGCATCAGGGGTCCAGCTGGATCTGTCTACATCTAAACCCTCTTGGTTTTGACCCACTAACATAACTCCCATTTGGCTGGAAAATGTTTGTGGGAGTGGGCCCTGACGGCCTCTAGTTGGATCAGCAGTAAATAATTCGGAACCGTACATTTTTCTATCTGAAATAAATTTCAATTTCATACTGTCGAAGTTTTCAAAAAATGCCTTAGGATTATCACGATATTCCCCATCATTATATTCCTTAACTAACTCAAGCATTTTTCCTGTGGGCTCATTACGATTAGGAGGGAGCACCGATTCAGGTAAGTTCCGCATTTGCTTTTGAGCAAATAAGAACTGAATAAACATGATTTGATTCAAGTCCTTAGGATCATTTTTTTGTAAAATTTCTTTTACTTGATCCATTGTAATTGGTTCTGGTTGCGAACCAAAACCTGTTTGTTCTTTACGACTAGTCAAGTTTTCGGCGAAAGTCGATAGTATATCATCAAAACCTTGTTCCTCCATTTGCTGAATCACATTAAGCAGGGCTTTTGATACATGTCCCACTGATTCCATCATTTTGTCTGTTGGATTTTTGAGTAAGGCGATTTGCATTTCAGATTCAAAACGCCTTGCTAAGGGGTTTTCATATTTTTCCTGAGCTGTTTGCTCATAAGCACTATTTTGAATGGCTGAAGCAATGTCGCGTAATAGAGTTTGTTGTTCTTCACTCTCAAGTTTGGATGCAAGAGAGGTAAGTAAGATAGCGGCATTTTTAGGATTCTGCTCATGATTTTCAATTAAAATTTTCATTTCCTTAATTGCTTGCTGAACATGTTCATTATCAGTGGTTTTGGCAAGCTCCATTAAGTTGTGCAAAGCAAAAAAGTAGGCTTCGGTTTTGGATTTAAAGGGTGACTTTTCAACTTTAACTTCCTGAGCAATAGCCTGTAATGCTTCTTTTGCTTGCTGAATACCGATACGCAGATCTGTATCAGGATTAGTTAGGCCTTGAATCAATTCTTTAAATTTTTGACCTTTAGGCGATTGAAACACTTCATTATCTAAATTCATAAACGCAGTATGATCTTTTGAGTTCCTCGGAACTTTGCTAATATCGGTACCAGTTATATAGCAATATAAACTTAATCCCATGAGATAGGCATGTTCTTTGTCTGCAGAGAAAGGGTCACCATTTGAATCCCCGTTCTCGAATTGTGGAGAACGAAATCCAAGTGTATATTGTAATAATCCTTCTTTTTGTATTTTATTGGGATGAACGAGACCATCTTCAGTATTTAAGAAGGTTTTTGTATCAGCAATAAGAACCTGATCAAATTCATTGATTAAAAAGTTAGTTGGTTTTGCATCTGGAAAAAAAGCATTATTTTCTTGAAATCTTAAGAAAATATCGGTCATTTGCCCATAAATATTGACTGTATTTAAAATTTGTGTATCTTTTAATTGAGAAAGAATTTTTTGTTTGTCTTCAATGTTAACTTCTTCTTGCCCCGCCAAACCAAATTCTTCATATAATTTGTGTAGTGCTTCCTTATCGGACTCTTCTATAAGTCCAGCTATGTCTTTTTGGATGAGGGAAATTTTATCTTGTACTTTCATGCCATGAGATAACACATCTCCTTTAGCGCAAAACTCAGTAAGTTCCAGGCTGTAGACGTAGCCGGAATTTCCAGGCTGTATGGCATGCTTTGTCGCATATATTTCTGCTATTCCATCTTTAACAGAGGTTTCTTTGATCCGTTCATAAGCTTTTCGGGAGTTACCTTTATTAGGGGTTATTTTTAAAACTTGGCGCGCACCTGTTTCGTTATCAGTAAGTAAATAGTTTTTAGCATTTTCACCACCTAGATATTTTATAGAATATCTATCCAATCCAGGTATAATCTCATCAAATTTTTGATGAAACGTTTCGTCATTAAACTTCCTTGGGTCTGATAGAAACCCTGTAATATCTTGTGCGTTTTCATAACTTAAATTACTCAAGCCTTGTGCTAGATTGGTTCCTAGAGGTGGATATACTTGGGAACGTAATTGAGGATTATTTTCTACAATATTGTGTAGACGATTGTTCACTTTAGCAATGAGATTATTTAATGTTGCTCTATCTGAGTTTGAAATGCTTTCTGAGGCAATTAAATCCCGTAGAGCATGTTTTAACTTAGAAAGTTGAAAATAGTTTTTCTCAGTATTTTCACCTACCAGTCTAGGATCAATTTCACTCAATAAACGAGTTGCTGTTGCAATGGGTGTTGAGACTTGTGAGCCAAACATGCGTGCAATGAAGCCAGGCTTGGTTTCTTCTTTAAATAATAAGGCAGAAGGGATGCTCTCCGTTTTTTTACAATTTTCTAAATCCCACTGATTTATTTGTTTTGCACTATGACCAGGGCAACCAAGATGAGTAAGCTCCTGGTTAATCTGCTGAGATAAATCTTGATAAAATTCAGTGTAATTAAATGAATTCATTATTATTGCGGCAACCGCGCTTGTGCCCCCAACATTGGCATCAATTTTGAGTAATTGTTGACGAACTTGTAATAATGCCTCCGCTTTCTTAGCGAGGGAGGCTTTGTTATATATACCAATTAACCGATTTAATTTTTCTAGGTCCCTATTAATGTCATCGATATATGTATCATGTGGGTCATTTTTATCAAAAAGTTTAACTTTTTTAATCATAGGGCACCCCTGTACTGACATTGTAATTACTGAAGTAATTAATTTTTAAAACTAACAATAGCTCTGCTATCAATGTAGTTTTGTAATGAGTTACCATATTTATCCGTTAACTCAAGTTTAATCCCTGCTTTTAAAAAATCATCGACTAATTCATTAATTATCTGAGATTCAATATCCTCTTTTTTTGTTTCATGTAATAAACTCATTATCGCCGTTCTTCCATACTTATCTTGTTGATTAATATCTATTTCATCTACATTAAATATTAACCATTTGACCAGCTCAGTGTTTAATGACATTACTGCATAATAAAGGACATCTTTTCCATATTGATCCTGTAAGCTCACATCCGCGCCTTTTTGGATCAGAAATTTTACATTATCAATATGCCCTTGGCTTGCTGCGAGCATCAAAGGAGTCTTTAGCTGATTATCTTGAGCGTTTAGATAAGGTTCTTTGGCAAGGTTTTCCAATATAGAGTCTTTACCGGATAAAGCGGCATAATGAATTGGTAATCGACCGACCTTATCTGAGATAGATAATAATGATTCATCTTGAATTAAAACATGGATACACGGATCCTGGTTGCTTAAAATTGCGCGATGAAGGGGGCTGTGCGAAGTTGAATTTTTCAATCTCAGCACGCCAGGGTGATGGGCACGCATGTCTTCCAAAATGGAAGTAAATCCATTGTCTGCTGCGATATGGGCTAGGGTATTATCACTGTCATCAGTTGCGGTTATAATTCCAGGGTTATTTTTTAATATCTCACAAAATATAGCTTCTTTCTTCTCCATGATATCAATCTTATTTACCGCATTAACAGTTGATGGCATGGATAAAGCCAGATGAGCTGGAGATTGTCTCAGGCGAGTCTTCAGCGTAGTGGAGGCTCCGAATTCGAGTAAAATTTGTACCGTAAAATGATGCCCATAAAGTGCAGCAATATGCAATGGGGTAAGTTGTGCACCTGTTGCAAGATTAATGGCTCGATTATCTTTTTCTAAAATGCTTTTCAGATATACATCATATCCCTTTTTGCTGGCATATTGTAGCGCATTCATACCGTCTAGATGGTCAAATTTTTCCGAAGCTTTAGTGGCAGTAATATCAGCAACTGAATTAAGAAAAGTCACAATTTCTTGTTTGAGAAGGGTTAATTTTTTTTCAATAGTCGCAGAACTTTTATAAGGGGGTTGTTGACTGATATTCTGCAAATACCATAATTCTAATTTGCTAACATCGTGTTGAGAAGGTGCATTGATGTTTAATGATAGAGATCTTTGTAGTTCTTCCCATTTAGGCACAGCGTTCTCCCATAAATGTATTTAGGCTTTAATTTATTATAATACACTGAGGCGAAATAAATCAAATTGATTTAAATTTGACGGTCGACTGCTATTTGATAATAGGGTTATGATTAAAAAATGTAAGTAAAATCCCTAGGTAATGGCTTTTTTTGGTGAAAATCGACTTCTTTATAAGCAAAAATGGAATATGTTTTTCAATTTTTCAAATATTCCTTCTTCTTTAGGGGGGGGGGAGTTTTGGATGGGCACAAGATCAGGATATTTTTTGCTCATCCAGTGAATAGTATCTTTCCAGGCAAGATTAATATTTTGGGTGATTGTTTCATTATCTCTAAATAAGCTAAAGAAATCGTTGTAGTTGCCGGCATGGGGTCCATCGATTTTATAGGCATCGAGTAATCCTAATCGCTCATGTGGGACAGTAAGCACTTCGTGAATACTGTGAAGCCCTCCTCCTACAATAAATGACATGATGGCCAAGATGTATTGATGATGCTCTTCCATGCTTTCAAATTGCCCCATAAATAACATGCTTGCACTTAACAGTGATGTCATTCCGGAAGGCCCAGCAACATACGGAATCTCCCGGTTAATAAGGGATTGAGTGTAACTTGAATGAAGATCTGCTTTTTGACAAATACAATCAGGATTCCATGAGGTCTCAAATAACGGGAACTCTTCTCTATCTTCAGGGGTGATACAGATGCCTAATCTTTGAGATTCTTGAGGTATAAATTTATCTCTACCTCTGTCGCTATATAAAGGAAACGATGTATAGCTCCAGAAAAAAGGGCCAATATCGGTATCTATACCTTCATTTTCTAAAATAAACTCTTTTAAGCTCCCTTTGTAGCCAAAGGTTTTGATTTGATTTTGAATCTCTAAATCAAGAGCACTTTGACAATAAACATTTCGCATGAACATGAAATGAATTAACATTATTCTGGCAAGATTTTTTTCTTCCTTTAGTGTTTCAATAATTTGCTTAATATCCGGGGTATTTGGATAACGTCCAAAAGCTAAAGGAAGTTTAGGTTTCCCCGGATTTTCGAGATCAGGTCCTAAATTCTCCAAAAACTTCTTGAAGAGAAACTCATCATAATTTTTTTCTATAAATTGAATAATATTGCTACTTACTTTATTGATACAACTCCATGTTGCGGGGCTTGGATTTTGGAGCATTCTTATTGCAAGATTGGATTCAAAAATTCGAGCTATTCGACAATCTAGGTTTTCTGCACTAATTTTACTTTGTTTAAAGTAATTTTGAAAAGAGGGATTTTTTGTTGCATCAACCACATGATTAATAAATGTTTTAAGAGGGGGGGAAATCCCAGGATTTTGCTTTAAGTGATGCTTTAAAACAAAGGCAAGAGTTATGAAAGAGTGTTCGTGGTTATGAAATAAGTTTTTGATATCGGGAACTATAGATCGGATAAATTGTTTGTCTTGAATTGATTCAGCATTATAACTAGAGAGCTTTGTGATTAATAGAGCGTGCACATTCAGTTTTTCTTTACCAGGAAGCTGGCATACTTCTTGAAAAAAATTGGGCATAAGATTCTAAATATAGACGTATTTTGTAAAATTATATCACATAATTTTCACTTTAAATCAAGCAATGAATGAGTTCAGGCTATAAGAGTCATCTCCTAGAGAATAGGACCGTTTAGGTAAATGCTCAGTTCCAATCTGTCTTGATATGCATTATATAATGAGTTAATTGAACTGTTCTACCACAGTTATCAGATCGGCAGGTATAGGGTTGTATTCGGATACAAATTTCATGTTTTAACAACTTCGTTGCCTTTATAATGAAGGCATATCGCGTCCTTTAACCTGTCGCGTTGGCGAGTGAATTCTGGGGACTCGGATGTCCCAGAATTTTTAACGAGGTAGCGACACGCTTGTTATGAAGATGCAAACTATTGGACTGGATTACGGCAAATAAAACCTATTTTTTACCGGAATTATTATCTCCTGTAAGTTCCAGTTAAAATTAACGTCGCATAATCAAACTTTAAATATTTGTTTAATTATGAGATCAATTTTATAGCTGATAGCCTAATTTAATACCGCTGAAAATTAGGCCAATTAGAGCAATCACACAAAAAAAAGCCCCCATATAAAATGTAATTGATGCTCCAAAGTGCTCCCACAAAAAACCTGCGAGCATACTTGCGACGAACATCATCAACCCACTCGCTAAATTAAAGAAACCAAAAGCGGTTCCTCGTAAATCCACTGGAGAAATATCTGCGACCATCGTTGCCAGTAAGCCTTGTGTCATCCCCATATGAATCCCCCAAAGCGAAACACCTGCTATGAGCGTCGTCCAATGGTGATTTATTGCAAGCAATACATCGGCAATACTTAAAATAACTATGCCCATCATTAATAGTCTAGAATGACTCATGTGATCGGCAAGTTTTCCAAACGGATAAGCAGAAATAGCATAAGTGAAGCTCATAATAACCATTACAATCGGAGCTACAGCAATTGGCATTCCAACATCAATAGCCCGTAACACCAGAAAAGCCTCACTAAAACGAGCAAGCGTGAAAATCGCACCAATAATAACAAGCCACCAATAGGCCATATCTAAACGAGATAAATTTTTACGATTCAGTGGATTGATACGTTTTTCACATGGCACAGGAGTTCGAGGTTCTTTGATTCCAAAAATAAGAAGCATAACGGATACGATGCCAGGAATGACTGCTATCCAAAATACAATTCGGAAATCATTTGCAAAAAGGATCATTAATGCGACTGCCAATAAAGGACCAATTACCGCACCTACAGTATCCAATGCTTGACGAAGTCCAAAAGCACTGCCTCTTAACTCATGGGGTGCAATATCAGCAACAAGCGCATCTCGAGGGGCTCCTCTCACCCCTTTTCCTATTCTATCAAATACACGAGCGCCTAAAACCACACTGCTTGTAGACGCTATGGCAAACAATGGTTTTGATATAGCCCCCATTGCATAACCTATCACAGCAAGAGCTTTTCTTTGTCCCAAATAATCACTTAGCGCGCCCGAAAATATTTTGACAATGAGTGATGTTGATTCTCCTAAACCTTCAATTACTCCGATTACAAAAGTGCTTGTGCCTAAGGCAGTGGTTAAAAACAAAGGGAGTAAACTATGAATAATTTCAGATGAAATATCCATGAGCATGCTGACAAAACCTAAAGTCCAAATACTTATGGGGAGTTGTGATAAAACTGATTTGGATTCATTTTGCATAACGAGTGCTTTTGATCATTTCAAAGAGAGTCATTGCTTGGCCAACTGGCTTAGAATATTAATTTCAGTATTAAATGAAAAAAGCCCTATTGCAAATAGAAAATAAAACAATCCAAAATAGGATAAACGAGAGCTGGTCAATTCACTTTTTTGGAGTAAGAGGTAGAGCCCCCAAATTGATAATAATGTAATTACAGCTCCCCACAAAGACGCCGCATCTAAAATCCATGGTGTAAAAAAGATTCCTAAAGCGCTTGGAATGGTCGCTTGAATCATCATTGCTCCACTAATATTAGCTAAAGCGAGTATTTGTTTTCCTTGGCGAACCCATATTATAGCGTTTAATATTTCTGGAAGCTCTGTAGCTATTGGACTTAATAATAAAGCAACCATCTGGGGAGGCAAGCCTAAAGCTGGTCCTATCGTTCCAAGTTGCTGGACAAAAACATGTGAGCTTATGAAAATAACAATGAGCGACAAAAGAGTTTGCAATAAAGCCCAATTATGTGAAGGACTATCATCATGGGGTCTTATTTTCAGGGGCTCTAAAAAATCCAGGTGTTCTGGATCATCCGTCCCCTGTATTTCCTGCTTTACATAAAAAGCGTAGGCGATCAGAAATCCTATTCCTAACCATGGTTTATAGCTAAAAACAGCGAGCCCAAGTAAAATTTTTACTACAAATATTTTCATAAACCAGATCTGATCATGTCCGAGACGAAGCTCTGTTGTTTTAGATATCAATGGTTTTCTTGAATGGTTTTGGATAAAAAACGTCAATCCAACAATAGAGTAAGCGATGGTTGATAATACTAAAGGCCCGCCGATTGCGGCGCCAATGCCAATTTCCTTTTGTGCCGGCGTATTACCAAATACTACGGCTACGAAAGTGACTACACTTTCAGGTAGGGCCGTCCCAAACGCTGCAAGTATTGTACCGGTAGCATTTTTACTTATGTTAAATTTATGTCCAACCCATTCTATGGCATTAACAAAATATTCACAGGAAATATAGATTGCTATAGCGGACACGAAGAGCAGAAAAAGAGCTAAAATCATTACTCATCCTGGTTGTAATCATTTAACTTTATAAACATTAGATATTGGTGATTATATACTGTTTGTCTATCACAATGTGAGACAATATCTGAATTTCTCTATCTGTAGAACACCCCCAGAATGACATACGGATGAATATGTCCATTTTTAGTAAGTAGTGAGGGTGAAAATCCAGTGACGAATTCCCCCCCGACTACATCGCTGATTATGTCCAGCGGCGTGCCCTTGGATTCGGCGAACAAGCAGTAGAATCCAAGGGAAGCTCGCCCTGTTTTTAGCCTTATTCGAGAGCAACCAGGCAATGTTGACTCAAGACAAATTAAGAATGTGGAATAAGTGTGTAAAAAACAACCCAATTAAATAGGTACTAAGGAAAATCAATTTTTAGGGCACCTGGGAATCAGCGAAATTTAGTCCAATCCGATTGATTTTGGTGGGCACAGATAGGCATTTCCTAAGTTGGTAACGTTTGTTTGTTCCGAGCTGCCACTCATAAAACCACCATGACTATTAAACGCACCGTTCATTGAACCAGTAACTCCGGCACGGTTGGTCACTAATTGAATGTAGTTTGCACCTAATTTTGCTGCTTTATTTTTAAGATCGTTCATGGCACCTTCTTCTAAGTTACGGTTAGAAGTAAAGCTTCCAGTAAAGAAATTACCTTGATTTCCAACAACTTGCCCTAAGTATTTACAGCCTTTGGGTATAGGATTGGGAGAGGCAATAACACGGTTTGCTTGTGGATTAGCTGGAATAGAAGCACAGCTGCTGATCAAAATGGAAAGGACAGTTAGCGACAAAATTTTTTTCATTTTTACACCCTTTGTTTTTGTTATGATCAAATTGCGCACACTTATCTTAGTTTATCTAAGATGTAAATTCAATAAACACCAATCAAGCTGGTTGTACTGTTGCTCACTACCCAAGATGTTTCATTTTTATCGGGTTACTTTTAAACGGGCGCTCTACTTTAAGGTTAAAGATTCAACAAAAGTTATTAAAGACAACTCTCACAAAACTGGATTGGTCAACTCAACACAAACTGATTTAAAATTGCACTAAAAAATGTTAATCTACCTGCTTCTATAAAAATAAGCGATTTCCATGATTCAATCAAAACATACCGATCAATATATGTCATTTTCTTTGCTCCCGCTTCGCCAAGAATTAATAAAAAGCCTTGCTGCTGCAAACTATGAAAATATGACTCCTATTCAAATGCAAAGCCTGCCTCTAATTCTTAGAAATGAAGATATTATTGCTCAAGCCAAAACAGGTAGTGGAAAGACCGCTGCTTTTGCTTTGTCTCTATTAAATAATTTAAAAATTTCTTTTTTTGCCGTGCAGGGTTTAGTGCTGTGTCCTACCCGTGAACTGGCAGAACAAGTAAGCCAAGCTACCCGTCGATTAGCCTGTTTGATGCCTAATGTCAAAATTATTAATTTATCCGGTGGTATCCCTATGAAGCCTCAGCTTGATTCATTAAGACATGGAGCCCATATTATTGTAGGCACACCCGGGAGAGTTCTTAAGCATTTAAAAAACGCCTCTTTAGATTTATCCCAGGTAAAAACTTTAGTTTTAGATGAGGCTGATAGAATGTTGGATATGGGATTTTTTGATGACATTAAAAGCATTATTTCGGTTTGTCCTCAACAACGTCAAACCTTACTTTTTTCTGCGACTTATCCTGAAGAAATCAAACAGATTTCAAAACAATTTATGAGGAACCCGCAAGAAGTTCATGTCGAAACTCCTTCTGGAGAAATTGATATTGAAGAATATTTTTATGAGGTAACGAAACAAGCGCAGAAATTTCCCTTATTAAAGTCATTACTATTACACTATCGACCCGCTTCAACATTAATCTTCTGTAATACCAAGCAACAAACAGTGGAGGTCACAGACCAGCTCATCGAAGAGGGTTTCAGTGCTATCGCTTTAAATGGTGATATGGAGCAAGTTGATCGTGATCTTGCTGTGTTACGTTTTGCCAATCATAGTTGCTCTATTCTTGTCGCCACTGATGTGGCAGCACGGGGACTTGATATAAAGGAACTTTCTGCAGTGATTAATTTTGATCTTGCTTTTGATCACGATGTCCATATTCATCGTATTGGTCGAACTGGGCGCGCAGGAAGTAAAGGCATTGCCTTAAGTATTACCACACCTGCAGATGCACAACGAATTTGTGCCATTGAAGATAACCTACAGCATTCGATTAGCTGGGGAAACATGAGTACATTAGAAAATCACCATACTGCTCGGCTAGTGCCAGAAATGGTTACGCTTTGTCTTTCGTCCGGTAAAAAAGATAAAATTCGTCCCGGAGACATCCTAGGGGCATTAACCAAAGATGCAGGGCTGGCAGGAAATACTGTAGGAAAAATTAACATCACCGCCACGCATTCCTATGTTGCAATCCACCACAGCCAAGCAGATAAAGCGCACCAATATTTACAAAGTGGAAAATTAAAAGGACGTAAAATTAATGTGCGTAAAATTATAACATGTTGAAATAAGATGAGGTTGAGGCACTAGCTCACTCAGTGCATAACGCATTATTTAATACCAGGAAATTACCCAAATGAAAATGCCAGATGGACTTCATGAACGACGAGCTCTTAAACTATCAATAGCTGTTACCTTTCTCTTAGCCGTAGTAGGTATTTTATTTGGTTTATTATCAGGTTCATTGGCTATTGTCTTTGATGGTATGTTTAATATGGTTGATACGGTTATGTCAGTTCTGGCCCTTTTTGTTACCCGTCTTTTAACCAGTAAGGGAAGTCGAAGATTTCAATATGGTTACTGGCATGTGGAACCTATGGTACTTGTTTTGAATGGTAGTATTTTGATACTGCTCTGTGCCTATGCATTAGTAAACGCAATTGGCAGTTTAATGTCTGGTGGGCATGAACTGAATTTTGATTGGGCATTTGTGTTTGCTTTTTTGGTGTTTTTTTTATCGACAGGGATGTATTTTTATTTGATTAAAGAAAACCGCCACATTAAGTCCGAATTTTTACGATTAGATATTCAAAGTTGGTTAATGTCAGCATTAATTTCATCTTCTCTCCTAATCGCATTTGGAATTGCAGCCTTGTTGGATGGGGGAGCCTACGGATATTTTACACCCTATATTGATCCACTCATATTAGCGATTCTTTCTGCTTGTTTGATTTTTGTGCCTATGGGGGCGGTTCGTGATGCGATGCGAGACATATTTCGCATGGCGCCCTTAGGTCTTGATGAAAAAATAAGAGAGTTTTTAGATGAACTTACCAAACAGCGCGGTTTCAAAACCTACACAAGTTACGTTGCAAAAATTGGACGTGCACAATTTATTGAAATACATATCGTAGTACCTAAAAGCTACCCAATTGCAAGCATTGAAGCCTTGGATGAAATTCGTAATGAAATAGCGGCAGCTATTGGAGAAGATACGCCAGAACGCTGGCTAACTATTGCTTTTACTGCAAATGAAAACTGGATTTAGAGAGAAGAGAGTTAGTTTTTATAGAGCACATCTTAATGCAGACTTAAGAAAAATAGACTCAAATTGTGTTCATGGAGTATAGGTGGATGTTTGCTTTAAATAAAAAAATTAAAATGATTTTATCCTCGCATTAGAACGTGATTCATAAAAGGGAGAAGGATTATATTGAATAAACCTGATAAAATCATTACCAGGCTAGCAATCGCACCTTCAGTATTTCCTATTTTACGTGCCTGTGCTGTCCCGGCGGAATGGGCTCCTGCTCCAAAAAGAGCACCTTTAGCTAAGGAGGAATGACATGATACGTATTTGAGTAAAATATCGCCAATAATCGCTCCCAATATACCGGTAATGACGACGAATAATGCAGTGAGTTCAGCGGGGGCGCCAATGCTGCGCGAGGCCTCTAGAGCAAAGGGTGTGCTGATAGAGTGCGGTATTAAACTTAATCGTATTTGCTCATCAAGCCCTATAAGACTGGCTAATAACCAACTTGATGACAGTGAAGTGATACTTCCAGCAATGACGCCAATTAGAAGTATTGGCCAATGCTGGCGAATGAGTGCATGTTGCTCATAAATGGGGATTGCAAAGGCAACTGTAGCAGGTCCAATTAGTTGCACTAACCATCTAGTCCCGCTTAAATAATCTTGATAATTCACATCAAGCAAAGAAACAAGACTTGCAAGAATGAGCGGTGCGAAAGTAAGTGGCATAAGCCACCAAAATGGCCATTTATTGTATAGTTTTTTGGAAATATAATAGATTGTGATGGTTAAAGTTGACCAGAAAAGTGCTTGTATGACTGGCTCAGAGAGAATATGACTTGGCATGGTTATTTCTCCAATGGTAGCAATAATCAACAACTAGGGCAGTGATCAACATTACGGCCAGGGTGCTAAGCACAATAACAAAGAATATTTTAAGCCCTAGGAATCCGATAAACTCTTTATGCTCTAGTACTGCAAGTACCGCGGGAATAAAAAAAAGAAGCATATCTGCCAAGAGTAATTGAGCTCCAGATTTTATGCTGTCTAGTTGTAGATGTTTTGTCATTAAGAGTAGTAAAACAATACCCAAACCCAATACGCCTCCAGACACTGGGAGCTTGATAAGTTTCACAACCAGGTCGCAAGATAACCAAAAAATAAAAACTAAGAGTACTTGAAATAAAGAGTTTTGCCGAATCGTTTTTGCCATATGGAAGATCACTTTGCTTTTTTATTTTTCAATAAAGTTTACACTCTTGTAGATTATGAATAAAATGAATTTATTGACTAATAATCATTCTAATTTGGAATAGTTATGGAATTTAAATTGCTTCGTATATTTATAGAGGTTGTACGTCAAGGTAATTTTTCCAAAGCAGCAGAACTTCTTTTTGCCACTCAGTCCACGGTAAGTAAAGCAATCAAACAGCTTGAGGATGAACTGGGAGTGCCGCTCATTGAGCGTTTTAAACGCCATAATGTACCCACTGCAGCAGGTGAAATCGTTTATCGCCGAGGAATTAAACTTCTTGCAGATCGGGACGATCTTCTTAAAGAGCTTGATGAGATTCGTGGTTTGAAGCAAGGAAAACTTCGGTTGGGTATCTCTCCTGTGGGTAGTTCCACTTTATTTGCACCGCTTTTTGCACGCTACAGCCAACGTTATCCTGGTATTGAAGTAGAACTTATAGAGCATGGCAGTGATAAGCTTGCAGAATGTTTGCGCGCGGGTAGTATCGATTTTGCAGGAACTTTATTGCCTATTTCTGAAGAGTTTGATTGTCAACCAGTTCGAAGTGAACCCATTGTGGCGCTCTTGGCATCTAGCCATCCTTTTGCAGCTCGAGATTCTATTTCATTAAAAGAACTTAAAGATACTCCCTTCATCCTGTTTGGTAGTGGTTTTGCCTTGCATCGATTAATTCTGGACGCATGTGGTCGTGTTGGTTTTCAACCCAAAGTGGTTGCACAAAGCAGCCAGATTGATTTTATGTTGGAACTTGTTTCCTCAGGCCTAGGGGTTGCTTTTCTACCACGAATGATTAGCGCTGAGCGACCAAACCCACAGATTCATTCTCTGTTACTTGATGACGACATGCTGCAATGGAATATGGCTATGACATGGCGCCGCAATGCCTATCTTTCAACTGCGGCAAAAGCCTGGTTGGAGTTGATTCGCGAAGTGGTACAGGTACGTAATTAATTTTCTAATTAAAGTATTAATACAAGTTGAGCGAAATCCATAAAATTGGATTTACAATAAAACTATATGTGTTATATATACTAACTATGTATTTTTATAAAGCATTTAGTCAGGATGGCCAGATTATGCAATCAAAAAAAGAAAAAAATAAGCGTGTTGTATCCATTCCCACCGTAAAAAAAATAGTAGATTTTACGCATGAATTTGAGCTACTTATGCGGACCGATTTAACGCGACAAAATCTTAATAAACCTGCTTCTGCAGCTTATGATCGGGTCAAAAAGGAAATAACTGATGCAGAAGAAGAACTAAATAAAATAAAGACCAAAAAGGGTAACGCCAAAAAGAAAGCGACATTAAACGAAACGATTCTTAAAAAGAAAAAATGGTTAAGTGATGTAGATGATGAGGAAAGTAAAAATTTTTTACCTCTCTGGTCTGCTATGTTTCATGGTTATATGGTGGATTTAGTAGTTAATCACAAAGAGCATGTTAGAAAACAAGGTTTGGTTGTTAAAGCCGCTAGTGAAGAATTTGTAAAACTATTATCAACAGTCCTTGCGCAAGACATTCAAATAGAAGGAAAAACATATACTGCTTCTGAGTTAAAGGAATACAAAAGCGTTTTTAATCGGTTTTCTGAGTCAATTAAAACAATCGTTATCGAAGATAAAAAGGAAATTACTTTAAAAAGAATTCGAAAGACCCTCTATGGTCATGATTTAACAATTGAGCATGACTGCAATGGCCATGCAATCTATACCCAAATATATAAAGAAAAAAATCAATTAATTATTACGCATTGCAATCGTGGTAATGGCCAAAGATCAAATTATAATTTAGTTTATCGCATTAATACCGCTGGCTTAGATTTAAATAAGTTAAGAACAGTAATTGAGACAATTACCGGATTGGGTGTAGTCAATGGTAGTGAAGACAGCTATAAGAGGTTTTACGATCAATATGATAAAACACTAAAAGATTTAGGTTTTAGTTTTAGCTGGGGCAAACATGTAAAATCCCAAAAAATAGGTAATTGTGTGCTGGCAAATTTAAAAGGCCTGTTGAAAGAACGAGTACCTGAAGATGTTTATAAATGGTGCACAACACAAATGAGGGAGCTCAGTACGCTCCAACATGTGATAAATCCCATGTTGGAGTCAGCTAAAAATCTAACAAATAAACCATTGAATATAGATACTGATGGTGAGTTTTTTCACCTCCGACAATTAATCGATTACATTTTTGATAAATCGGTAGAGGGAATAGTCAACAGTTATTTTGGTAATACCAGGAAATCAGAAGCGCTCAAGAAAGCATTCAAAGCGCTCGGAAATTATGAGAATGCCATTAATGAAAATAAAGCTTTGAGTAGTGCATGTCGTGTTGATATTAAAAATTATATTCATTCAAAAATAGATGCATACAAAAAAATATCAATCAAACCTGAAATGCGAAAACCAGAAATATTTTATCAAGTACTTTGGAACGAGGCAGAGAAAATTAGTTCCTCATCTTCCGATGATTCACGTCCTAAAGAGTTTTTTAAACATTTAATAACAAAAGCAGCCAGCAATCCTCATTTTTTTAGCGAAGTTTATGATTCTTTTAACCGAGAGAAAAAAGAAAACAGGGGAGTCCTGCTTAAATTAGTATTTACCCAAGCTATAGAAATCATACCTGATGATTCTATTCTTAATGATCCCGCGAGCATTACGGTCTACCAAGAGTCGTTGAGAAGAATACTTTTAAAAGAATGTGAAAAAACACCCTGTGATCAAGAATTCATAGCCATGTTAACAAATACTCATTTGACCAATATAGATCCAACCTTATTTGTTGCAGCCTCTGATGCAATGAAAGATCGTAAAAACGATGCGAATAAGCATGGAACACTCCAATTATTATTAGATTCGACTTTAAAAAACAGTGAGTTTTTAGATTTCTTTGTGCGAAAAAAGAAGCCCCCAGCTTCCACTTTTTTCAAACCGCAGACACAACCCCAAGAAAGTGTCGCGCTCTCTGCTTTTTTTAAAGCAGCAGCAGAATTTATAATTGATAATACATTGCCGTTGACACAAGAAAAATTGCAGTTGCATATAGGTAAAATTTTTCATAATTTAATTGAACGTAAGACGGACACAGATAAAGTAAAAAGATTTTTAGAACTTTTCTGTTATAAACAGTTAATTGACTCTAAAAAAATCGATGTCAAAAATATAACCCATTGGAAAAATCTGCATGTACTTGCTAATGAATGCAAACAAATCGACTATTGTTTTCCTGACGCACTTGCAGTAGCAGACAGTGTACTTGATGGGTATCATGAATTAAAAATTTTAACTTCCAAACTGACGCCTAAATCGATCGAAAAGCCTCTTTTCGACTTCAGATTTGGTTGGTAAACCTCAATTTTGCATTGAGCTGCCACGCCCGCCCGTATTCGCATCGCTTAATACGGGATTTCCCTATATGGCTGCCATATTACAGCGCTCTTATCCATTAGAGATTATATTTACTCCTTGATTAATCAGTATCTGTTGACAATTGTCCGCTACCTGGATGCGCGGCGTGTAATAAGTTGCCATAGCTGCTTTTGCTATTAATCTCTGGTATAGGTTTAGGCTTAATAAATGATGTTCATTATGGCTAAAGTAAGAATGCTTTAGTGGATGTCCATGCGCTACTGTGGTTTACTAAAAAGCTAAATGCAGTCTATTGTGTAGGAACAGTCCATGACGGAGATATATGTTGCAATTACTGACTTTTTTATCACTTTTGTTTGCCTGGGGTTCACTTGGATGATTTGGCAGTACCGACATGGAAATAGTCCTTTTGTTGGTATATGGATATTATTCTTTCTATCGATTGCCTTTTCATCCTTTTTGGGTGGTGTAGTCCATGGATTTTTTGCTAATGAAGAAAGCCTTTATTACAAATGTCTGTGGATTTTTACATTACTGAGCCTCGGCGTCACCGCTGTGTCTTGTTGGATTTTAGGCGGTTACTATCTTTTCAAAATCGATAGATTATTTATCTGGATTCTTTTTGTTATCCTGCTCTATCTTCCTTACTCAGTCATCGTTATATTTTTTACTCAGAACTATGCTGTAGCTATGTATAATTATCTTCCTGCACTAGTTTTTTTACTCATAGCAAATCTCATCGTGCTTAAAAAAGATAAAAAAGTATTTTGTCTTTGGATAATTGCTGGTATTTGTATTAGTTTTTTAGCTGCTTATATCCAACAGTCGCAAGTTTCATTTTCAGTCAATATTCATTACAATTCTGTGTATCATTTGATTCAGGTAATTGCTTTATTTATGATTTTTAAAGGTGTAACGCTTCAGTTACCTCCCAAAAGGACCTGAGTGATGAAAAGGTATATTTTAAAAATTTTTAAAGCAGTAGTTCTATTTACAGTTTGCGGCATCTCTCAGGCTGCAAACAATCCCGGCCCGGAATTGAATGATATTCATTCAAAACTTAACCTAACCCGACTTGACAGTATTGTCTACCCAACTTCTATTGCTGAAATAAGTAAAATAATAAAACATGCAAAGTCAAAAGGTTTAGCAGTAAGCATCAGCGGCGGTAGACACTCCATGGGAGGACAGCAGTTTGGTGTTGGCACTGTCAATATCAGCATGTCGCATTATAACAAGATTATTAGTTTTGATGATAAAAAGGGTATTTTGGAAGTTGAAGCAGGTATAGAGTGGCCTAAGATTGTCGATTGGCTGCTAAAACATCAGAAAAATAATAAAGCCTGGGGGATAAGGCAAAAACAGACTGGGGCTGATAATTTAAGTATGGGAGGAGCCCTTTCATCGAATATTCATGGGCGTGGGCTCAATATGTCTCCAGTGATTAGTGATGTAGAATCTTTTTCCATTGTAGATGCACAGGGGAACCTGAAAAACTGCAGTCGCACAGAGAACAACGAATTATTTAAATTAGCGATTGGTGGCTATGGTTTATTTGGTGTTATTGCCACAGTGAAATTGCGGTTAATGCCAGTGGTTGTTTTACAGCGGGAAGTAAAAATTATTGACATTAAAAATTTTATTCCCCAAGCCACCAGAAAAATTGCTGAGGGCTACCTGTATGGGGATTTTCAATTTGATATTGATCCACAATCATCGGGGTTTATGGAAAGAGGGATTTATTCTTTTTACAAGCCTGTCTCGGAAAACATTCGACAAGTACCTACAAAACAAAATGAATTATCAACTCAAGACTGGACTTATTTGCTTAATTTGGCTCACACTAACAAGTCAAAGGCCTTTGATGTCTATTCCAAATATTACTTGAAAACTGACGGTCAGCGGTATCGCTCTGATACTAACCAAATGGGGGTATATGTTAATGATTATCATGACAACATCAATAAAAGCTCTTCTGAAGTGATTAGTGAAATTTATGTACCCCGTAATAACTTAGCGACATTATTTAATCAGCTACGCGAGGACTTTCGCAAATACCATGTGAATGTTATCTATGGAACAGTGAGATTAATTAAAAAGGATAATGAAAGTTACCTTTCTTGGGCCAAAAATAATTATGCTGCAATTGTATTTAATTTTCATGTAGATCACTCTCCAGAAGGAATCGAAAAAGCGAAACATGATTTTCGGCTCATAATAGACCGCGCAGAAGCATATGGTGGAAGCTTTTATTTAACTTATCACCGATGGGCCCGCAAAGATCAAATTCTTTTAGCCTATCCACAATTTATAAGTTTTCTGAAACTCAAATTAAAATATGACCCTAATGAAGTGTTCCAATCCGACTGGTATCGATATTATAAAAAAATGTTTAGTAAAGAATTAAGCTGATTATGAATAAACTGAAACATAGTGCCACCGCTGAACTGATTTTAAAAACGGTTTTATTTGGATCAGAAGATAAATCCAGTAAACATTTGGTTTCCTCGGATGCCAGGCATTTAAGTCGAGAGATGGCTTATCATGTAATCAGATATCCTGAAGTGTTTTTATTCGCCATCAAGAATCGATTTATTCGTTGGTCGATACGCTTATTCGAAAAAATACTCAATAAAGGTTTTATTCTTCACGTTATTTCAAGAAAAAATTATATCGAAAAACTGGCCTTGGAAGCACTACGGAAGGGCTATACCCAGATTGTTATCATTGGAGCTGGATATGATACTCTGGGGATGCGTTTGGCAAGGACACATAGAGACATAACCTGTCTTGAGATAGATCACCCAAGTACTCAGATTTTGAAGGAAAACGCACTAAAGAGTCATCTTTCCTCCAATTTTACTTTTATATCAGCAGATCTTTCTGAGACATCTCTCACTGAAGTTCTGCAACATAATGCAAACTTTGATGCGACTAAAAAGACCGTGGTAATTATTGAGGGCGTACTTATGTATTTAACTGAGCATAATGTAACCTCGCTTTTGAACGAATTGTTTCACTTGTTTAAGACACTGGATTTAATCTTCACTTTTATGGACAAAAAACCAGACGGTACTATTAAATTTACATCAGCCCATCCTGCAGTAATCTGCTGGCTTGATAGGGTGCAGGAACGTTTTCTGTGGGGGATTGCCAAGGATGAGATCTTTCTAAAAATGAATACTATTGGATTTTCTAATATTTCTGTTTTTGATAGAACGGCGTTCATCGCTGAGTTTTTTAAAAATATAGAGCCATTCCCAATACTTGCAGAAGGAGAGATGATATGTCATTCCTGTAAGTAAATTATTAATCATTTTATTATACATAACCTTAGATTTGTTTAATCGTATCATGTAAAGAGAGCCCAGGTCTTGAGTTTAGCAAGAGTGTCTCCGGCTATTGGGTCGTTATAATAATCATTTAATTCGTGGTATCTATTTTCAAGAGATGAAAAAGGGATGAGTTCCTTTAGAGTTATAGAAAAGCCCTTTAAATTCATCCGTTAACTCTTCTTATAGATTCTCTAAGTAAATCAAGAATCTTTTTATTTTCCTTGTTCTTATAGTCTCTGATTTGAACTGTACTGATGCTCAATGCTCCGCAGATTTTTGCGACAGAACCTATTTTGAAGCGTACAGAACTGATTGCGAGTCAATATGAAAATATTTTTTCACAGCTCAGTAGAGTGTTAGGCATCAGCAGGGACTTTCCGGATACCTTCTAAGATATCAAATAATTTAATATGTCTTATAAATTACATTGATTGTACATATTTAATTAAAAATGATTAAATTTAAATTGATTTTTGTTACACAAAGATGAAATTTTCGCTTGCTGACCAATTAAAGTCCTTTTCAAATTGATGATGATATCTCGAGTTGAATCAGTCCCTTTTATCATAAATTAGGAACAACTATGTCAAAGTCCAACTTATCAGTTTACGTGCCAAGAAATGATAATGAAATTTATGAAGAGCTTAAAACTAAACTGCTACCCATTGAATTAAAAGAACAATTGCAAATAGTAGATTCATATCCAGAACTCATTGAAAAAAAAATTAAATCAATCATTCAAAGAATTTTTGAAAAAAATTCACTGACAAATACTCTTTGTATGCCCCAATTACAATTATCTGGAAGTGATAATGAAAATGCTTCAATAATTACTACAGGAAAACAACCTGTTCTTATTATAACCAAAGGACTCTTAAAAAATGTTCAAAGTGAGGATGAGCTTGCTGGTGTGATTGCTCATGAATTAGGGCATTTATTACTTTATAAGCAGCATCAAGAAACAGAGCATCACAATAAGATAGAGGAAACAGCAGCAGACAATTTAGGGGTAAAATTATTACACCAAGCAGGATACGATCCTGATGGCATCATTTACTTTTTGCGACGGGCAGGAGGAGATAAGGCCCACCTTATCACTATAGAGGATATAACTCACGCAGATTCATTAGACGAAGGGGCTCATTTAATTCAGACTGTTACCGATCCCCATCCTTCAGATAAGTCACGCATTCGCGCAATGGAAACTAATATTACTTCTTTAAAACGAGATGGAATCCTTACGAACATACCTAAGATTACTTTATTGGATAAAAAATTCAAAAAAGCCGTTAATAATGTGTCCTATACCTCTCCCATTGCTAAGGGGTTAAATGATATAGGTTATGAAAATTTATCTATACTCCAAAAACTAGGCGCTCTTACGACCTTATTAAATGATATTTATCCACCCACAAATAGCACCTCAGCCGAAAGACTTGCGGAAATTGCGGGTTATATTGACCAATTAACCGTTGATTTTGCTCAACCCGATCAATCAGAGGCATTTAAATGCTTAGCTGATGTAACTATGGGACATAAAATATTTGACTCAAAGAGCAAAATCGTCTCACCTAAAGAAATCTCTCCTGGTTCTTATATTGACCGTAAAATTATTGATGCTTTAGAGCATGTTTGGATACGCGGTGGTAAAGATTCACAATGTCTTGCTCGTCGGGAAGACCTAAAAAAATCGTTAGAACAATTTTATGATGCCAAAACAAAAGAAGAGGCAGAGCATTTTGCTAGTGAAATTGTAGCATTATGCAAAAAAATCAATATTTATCGAGTTCCTTCTAAATTTAAAGGATTTTATTCCCCGAGTATTCAAGAGGTAAAAACGGCTATAGAAGTGCACGGCTCATGGAATCCCCCCTACCAAAAGCAGGTTCTTTGGTGTTTAGAAGAGCACTCTGAGAACATAAAAAAAGTCCTTAGTGGCATGAATCTAGATAAAGATCCTTGGGCAAAAAACATTCTTGGATTTATTGAAAACAATGAGAAGTATCAGTTACATTGGATTATTCATAACCCTGATCTTGCTACTACATTATTTGAAGAGGTAACGCTTTGGGCGCAATTTGTAAGAACTAAAGAAGGTGTGGCCACAGAGCTATTAACAGTCTATCCTTATCCATGGAAACATTTTGCTCCTGAGACTACTTTGGAAATGTTAACGCTTTATCATCAACGAGAATCAGAGAATAAGCGTCTTTATGAAGATCAAGTTGTTTCTAATGTTGATTGGGAATTGCTAAAAACGGATTTCTCTCGTTTTATTCTTCAATATGGAAGATTGATATTTAACTATTACTCGGTTGTTCCTGTTGCCTCTCCTTTTGCACGAAAGTTTTTTGATGAATTAACTACGTTTCTTCCTCACGCAGACGAAGATTATATAGCACAAATAAGCGGTTTTTTTGAGAATAATACAACCAGGGATCGAGCAGCCATTCCACATTTTATAGATTTTTATCCTAAAGATAACCAATGGTCTTATCTGTCTGTCTCTAAGCCAAAATATTGGTATCTTAACCATCCCTTCATTCAATTTATATTGAACCCAATATCTTCGACTATGATGACTGATTACTTTAAGTTACGCCACTTAAAAGAGACATCAGGTTTTATAATCCCAGATTCCAATAAAAAATTAAAGGATATATTCTCTATTTCTCTTCGTTCAATACTTTCTCATTATCCTCAATCGATTAAGACCGTAGACGATCTTGACGCTGCAAGTAAAGTAAAACCTGCTTATGAGACAATTACACTCGCCTTGGAAGCAGAACGACTTGCTTATGAATTTGAAACATCAATGACCTTACAAGAGTTCGTTATATTGGATAACTTAAGTAGGTTAGATCGTAATGAGGAGGAGTATGTCAGTAACATGAATACGTTCTTTACACAACTGAAACATAAAACAGTTCAACGCGCTCTTAACATTGGAGATTGTGAAGAACTGATAAAAAATTATCGCTTTGCAGTAGCGCATTATTTATTGCAAGAGATCCCATCAATGAGACATGAAGCTCATGAAAAGATAAAGACTATTCTACCTAAACTTCCAGCGCCGAAACAGTTGGAGTGTCTTAAAGCTTTATTTAAGCCCGAAGTCATTAAACCAAGAGAAATTGGCACACTAGAGTTGGATAAAAAATACGATGGCTATATTGTAAATCCAGAATTTAGAAGCTGGGCGATTGAGCAACTCACGGATTTAATCGTGGCTGATTTAGGAAAAGATGACGGAAGTACCGATTATTTAACACTAATTAAATTAGTAATAGATGATATTGGAGCAAATACAGTTGGAATAACCCAACTCACTATTTTAAGCACCTTAGCAACCAAAATTAATGCACAAAAAGAAGTTGCTTTTCTTATGAGGGACACTTACAACCATAATTCAGTTGCTAGCGCTCTTGCAAAATCTTATGAAGGAGTTGCTATTGAGTTGCTCATTAACGAATCGAACAAGGATCCAGTTTTAAGACAACATCTTCTCGACTTTCTTGCTAAGCCCTTAAACCAGAGTTCTACGAGCACCTTACGCGATTATATCAAATCTAAGTATGGGTATAAATTTCTAAAATTTTCGGAAGAGGTGATTGATGATGTGATTGATGATCAGCTGCAAAACTACTATAAAAACTTTAGAGCCTCTTCTTTAACTATGAGAATCATTTATTTAGAGCCTCTTCTCTTTCCCTTAAGAAGTACAGAAAATGAGCAATTAGATATCATCCAAAAACTCATTGATGAAGTGTTCCCCACCTCAGCAAATACTTCTGTTTTACAGCAAAATACAGCTGATGAAAATGAATACGCCAAAATAATTATCAATGCCTATCTTGGAGTCGCTCAACTAGCAGAACGTCGGTTGCTTACTACAGCACTTTTTGTGGCAACGATGCAAGAAGAGCAGGACACAAAACGTACCCTTGGTCAAAAATTAAATATGGTTTTATCACATATGGGACCAGCGGGTGGTAAATTATTACAAGCAATTCACAGCCATCCACAAACACCGGAGGACTTAAAAAGAGATATAGCTTCCTCAAAAACATTGTTCGACCCGCCATTACGCTGGGAGTTAGTCGAGTATGTTGATAAAAATGGATTATTGGAGCACAGTGAGAATAACCCCAATCCTGTTATAAACATCGGTTCCTTGGTGGGAGCAGGCTCATTTGGTCTCACCGTATTTAATACGTTAAGCGACGGAACAAAAGTGGCAGATACGTTCTTACGTGACCATGCTGCAATAAAAGCGGAGCGCGAATTAACCATAATGAGCGCGGCTACAAATAAAATTGTCGCATTAAAACCTGAACTTAAACCTATAACCAATATGGTTAATGAAGCACAACGTTCAGCGCGCGAAGAGACAAATATGCAATTGGCAGAACAGGCAAACGCTCTCGCGGTACAATCCTACCATAACATCAGGGTTGTGGTCGGTACCAATCAGTTTACTCATGAGGTAACACAACTACAAAAAATTGGGGATAACTTTAAGCGAGTGACTATCGCTCCAGGCGAACATTTCAATGACTTAAAAACTTCACCTTACAAAACCGCGCTTGCCAAAGCCATGGTTGTCACTCAATTATCTTTACGCTTGGCTGGATTCAATACCGATTTGGATCGTCATGGGGGAAATATCAAAATTCAAGGAAATACAATTACCCACTTCGATTTTGGGGCAATGAATCTATCTTCAATAACCGAAGAGGATAAACGCATCACTGGAAAAATTCTGGCGCAAATTTTAATTGCTGTTTTTAAAGGTGATGCATTTTCTGACGCCTTATTGACGACAATACAAAATGCTCAAGTTTCAGAAGTATCTCGCATTTACCTCAATGGACTGAACAAGGATTTTCTAGCTTTAGGAGATTATTTTAAGGAAATCGACAAACAGGAACTGGCCCATCTTGTTGCTCAATGTCTTATCGGAGATACAGTAGATTCTCAAATTAACACTGCGTTTAAAGAAGAGCTTGGCTTAGCACCCTATGTATTGTTTTATTTTAGTGAGATGCTTAATATTTTGATATCTAAAATACAAGGAAATGGCAGCGATATTCTTTTAAATGAGGCGCTCAATAATGGTGAGCAAGTTCAATATAAGCCCAAGAATAAAATGTGCTCACCATTGCGATATCATGGAGCCTTTTTTTCCCATAAGACGAGCGATGAAGTCCTATCATTATCAATAGAACAAACTACAGACTACTCTATTGATTGATTATTGTAGCCAGCTCAAAATATTTCTGAGTTGGCTATTGATTCGATTATCACTTTTCTTTGAAGTCAGAGCTCAAAATGCCAACCATATTGTTCTTAAATACTTATGTAAGCAAAAAGAATCTGCGAAAAGTTATTAGATATGTGGAATGATATGAGTTTGTCGATACTTTTTTAAACTATAATATGGTAGCCATACAAATACTAATGTCTGGATAATATCTTTAACTCCTCAAAATAAATAGTTTAAAATGTTCATGTATTTAATTACTTATCCACCGACTATAATAAGTAGAATTTTATGTTATTAAAATATGATCGTGAGAATAACCCTGAGTCAGTTGTGGAATTGATTAAAGCAGCAAATACAGATAATTTGGTTCTGGAGCAAAAAGTTATCCAAGCGGATAGAATCGCTATTTTTGCAAATAAACCGGTCAACGATGCCCCATTTCAAGTGGCACCATTTTAAAAAAGATATTATATTGATGCTGGTCAGATGGTACTTGGCCTATTCGTTGAGTTACCGTGATGTTGATAAACTGGTGTCAGAGCGTGGCTTGAAAGTAGGCCATTCAACGATTAACAGATGGGTTATCTGTTATGCCCCTGAGCTGGAAGAAGTTTTTCGCAAGCGTCACAAACGCCCCATAGGGATTTCCTGGAGGATGGATGAGAAAAAAGCCAATGGGGCTATCTGTATCGAGCCATTGATAAAGAGGGTCAATCCGTTGATTTCATGCTATCAGAAAAGCGAGATAAGCCTTCTGCTCGAGCATTTTTTGAGAAAGCAATTGGGGTGTTCACTCAAATTACCGTTCGTCAAATCAAATATCTGAATCATATTGTGGAGCAAGACCATCGATTTGTTAAGAAAATTACCAAGCCCATGAAGGGATTTAAAGCGTTTCATTCTGAAGAAGCAATGTTAACAGGAGTAGAATTGCACCATATGTTACGTAAAAAGCAGCAGAACCAATCTGCCAATCAAACTATTTTTGAACAGTTATCTGGTCTCGTGGCATAAACTCGCCCAAAATAACTCGACCTTCTTGGGCGAAAAATATTTTTGCCACAGAACCCACTTACCCTTGGGCTGATAAAAAGCTTTATTTCTGGTCTTTCTTTGCGCAAAAACGATAGCGTGCTTCCTTAGAAACTCGTCTATACTTGAATAAAACTTCACGTTCTTAGAGCTAATAACATGGCAAAAACAAAGGAAGATTATTTAGCTAAAAATCGTAGTTATGATGAAATACGCCATTCAGGCGCGATAGGTGATCTAAATGAAGGAATTGAAATAATACTGCATCATATTCCAACACGATTGATTGCATGGCCTGGCAATGGTTTCCAAACAGAAAGCATACACGTATCAACGCTTTCTCCAGGTATGGAATCACCAATGTACAATTATCCAATTTCAGAGGAAGCATTCTTATGTGTGCAAGGCAAAGGTGAAGTATATCTCCGGGGAAAATGGGTGAGCATTGAACCTGGTGATATGGCATATTTTCCAGAAAATATTACCCATGCTCTGCGTAATCCTGTCAGCAATAAGGACGATTTCATTTTGGTTAACTCTATTACTCCTCCTTTAGTAAGTTTATATGAAGATGCAGGTTTTTATATTCGTGGCATGGGCTCTATTGATTTTGATGCAGCAGAGGAAGCAAAAAAAACAATAATTCGTGGAAAAATCGCTCCTGTTAACTACCTTCGTTACAGGGAAAATCACTCAGAAATGCGTGCTTGGAATTTAAACTCACCTGACATTCGTCGTCATGGTGCTTTATTTAATGTATTTCGAGGCGCTGAGTTTGATGCTAACGGAAGTCCCATGCGATTTATTCTATGGCCTGGCCATGGAACGCGTCAATGTGGCTTCCATTTAACCCGTTGTGCTCCTGGCGATTGTTTTGCTGCTCATACGCATCCCATCTCAGATGAGTGTGTTCCTGTCTGGGCTGGTTCTGCCCGAGGACATCTAGATGGACACTGGTTTGAAATGGGGATTCACGAATGTCTGTTGGCACCGTGCGGTGTTCATCACGGCGGACCTTTAAATATAAAAACTAAAGTTGGTGGTGATTTTGTACAGGACAGAGATACTCTTTGGGGAGGATTTGCATCGCCACCTCAAGGTGATTTGTATTTGAAGGGTGGGTATATTAACAATCAGCTGATTTCAGATCCCCCTTCCGTAAGATTTACCAATATTGAACCATTAGATCGATGAAAGTACTTATATATTCAGTGTAATAGGATAGTCGGGCTTGGGATTATAAAATGTTATTTTTCAACTAATCTTTAAATTATGAACATGTTACATTGTTTAAAAAGCTTTCTTGCTGTTGTTGATTATAAAAATTTTTCAGCTGCAGCAAGAAATCTCCACATCTCTTCATCTAAGATAAGTAAACAAATTACATGGTTAGAAGATGAGCTAAAAATAAAGTTATTGGTGCGCTCAACTACAAGTTTAATTTTAACAGAGAAGGGTTATTATCTTTATAAACAAGCGTTGACTCTATTTGAGCAATTAGGAAAAATCAAAGCAATAGGAAATACTGAAAAATTAGAACTAAAAGGTTCTCTTAGAATATATTTTACTGTGACACCCATGATCCCTTACTTAACTTCGTTAAGTATTGAGTTTATAAAAACGCATCCTAAATTAGAAATAAATATCGATATTGGTTATCAAGCTGTAGACGTTTACTCTTCTGAATTCGATCTGGCCATGACCTTCGATAAAGTTATTAATCAAAGACTGGTATGTACCCAGCTTTTTTCTGTTCAGCGTAAAATATTTGCCTCTCCCGCCTATTTAAAAGAGCATGGTGTTCCTGAGAGATTACAGGATATAGAACAGCATCGTTGTTTGATTAATACATTATACGGCTTACAAAATAAGTGGATTTTCAAAAAGAACGTTATTTCAGTTACCGGTAATTTTAAAAGTAACAATGCTGACTTATTAAAACAAGCGGCAATAAGCGGAATGGGGCTTATCTGGGTACCCTGTTTTTCTGTACGTAATGAGGTAGATGCCGGACTGTTAGTGCCCGTATTACCCGATGAAATATCGCCTGAGATAAATCTTTATGCTATTTACCCCAAACATCTGGCTTATGAAGAGAAAATACGCCAATTATTAACTTATTTTTATGAACAAGCATTGGCTGATGAAATTGCTAATAATTAATACCCCCCAATTGTTACCATGCAAACTTCAATTAATTCGCGTAACTTATTCATTTTAAAAAATTATTCTATAATTTATGAGGATTGAGATAAGCGTCTGGATATAACTTAATCTTTTTTCCATTTTAGAAATAATTACTTTCCTAATTACTGTATTCCCTGGTTGTTACGACAGAATTAAAATTAATCAAGTTAGTCAAATAAGTTGCAAACAAAGGCCGTTGCAACTTATTTATTGGCTAATGAACATTTTGTAAGAAGATTTCGGAGATTAATTTTATGAAGGCGAAACAAGAGCAACACATACCAGGCATGGCCAAAAAAATTACGATTTTAGATTTTGATCAAACAGTCAGTATTCAACACACCTTCAGTGAGCATTGCTTAGAAAATCATCACCATCAATCGGTGACAGACATTTATGAGCTTGGAAAAAATCATGCGGCCCAGAATGTAAAAATGGGTATTGAGGCGGTGTTAAAGCATAATGATAATGATGAGTTGACTGCTATTGCAACCTATCATAATAATCCTGCCTACATTGCCGGATACATTTCACGCATTCTAGGTAAAGAGCTTGTTTTTCAAGAAACATTCTATTCAACTGAGCCAACCACTGCCATTAATGTGTATCAGGTCGCTGGCATAGAAAGACCCTTCTTAATTTCTTATCTTCCTGACCTGGGAGACGCGTTTCAAACAAAGATGAACCAGTTGGCAGGTAAAAATAACCAAATCAATTTTTTAACTCAAGTACTGAATCACAAAAGTCAGATTGATAAAAATTCCATTATTAATTTTTATGACGACACTCAGAAAAACTACACAAATGCGAAAGAATTATCAAAAGTGAACTCCTTTTGGGTTCAAGGGAATAACAGCAGCTTTTCGCTTCAAGAACGGCATTTTTGTGCAGAGCAGGCTTTTGTAAATGTTATCCAGAACAACCAGGTACCTCAAGTATTTGCTCACACTGGTCCTTCGACGCAATCTATTAACCGGGTTAATCCAGATTTGATGAATGGGTCAACCAGAAATCCAGCAATGCTCCATGCACCGGTATTAGCGTTGAATCCTGCTTATGGATATGCTCCGGGGCGTGATGACTCTCACCACCATATAAATGCAACTCCCAATATTAATCCCCCACCTGTTGTTATTTCAACGGCATTGGCTAATGCTTCGCTGCCGTCTGTTGCTACGGCTAATCAGAATCTGACGGCTGGTAATCCAATAGCTTATCCGCCACAACCGGCGGCGGCTCCTAATAATAATCCTCACGGATACGTCACTGGGTACGATGCACACCCTAATCATTATATAAATGCAGCTCCTGCAACACCGGGTATTGATTTAAGCAGTGTTCGGGTGAATGAACGAAGATGGACTAACGACCATATTTCTTGCACGGAAATCTCGTGCCCTAGAGATGATCAAGCACATTTTATTATGATGGAATTGAAAGGGAAAGGCATCAATGTGCTCCAATGCTATACGTATAATAATTTTTGTCGAATTAAAATTGCGAGTAATTTAAACGCTACCGCATTTGTGAATAACCTTATTCAGAATTATAGTATCACCGCGAATAATAATAGGGTTGTCAGTGGGGGTAATTTTTTCAATGCAAGTAATCGCAGCAATATTCCCTCGTTAGACGGTGTTGTGAATCCATTAAAATTATATAGAAATTAATATACTCGGTGCTTTCTTGCTTTGAGCAGGAAAGCACCTCTCGATGTATATCGTCTGACTCAATAAAATGTTCGATTTTTGTTCGGTGGCGACCTAGTCTTGCTTCATTATGTAGATTAAGCAATTCCTATCTATAATTTAATTTAAATCGGGTTTTTCCTTAGGTTGAAAGGGACATATTTTCCACAGCAGCTGCACTGGAGGGAATCAATGATATTACCCACACAATTACAGCCATATTCAGTTATTCTAATCCTATTAATTTCCATGATTTTTTTTATATGGAACAAGTGGTCCTATGCTATTACAGCAATATTTGCATTAGCAGCTGCCGTTATTCTTGGAGCAGTTCCCGCTGATAAAACCTTCGCTGGACTCAACAACCCTGCTGTAATAACAGTTGCTAGTATTATGATTGCCACAAATATTATTGCTAAATCAAATGCTCTTAAATTTATAATCAATAAATTTGAAATGCGTACTCAATCATTAGAGGTATTTTCCTTCAGTATTTTTATTGCATTTATTTCTGCGTTTCTGAACGATATAGGTGCATTAGGGCTTGTACTACCGGTTAGTATATACACTTCTCTTAAGTACAACCGTTCTCCTTCTTATATTTTGATGCCTATCGCAATGGCTTCATTAATGGGAGGAATGGTCACGTTAATCGGTACAGCATCCAATTTGATTATCTCTAATTTTCGTGCTCAGTCTCTTGGTAAACCCTTTAGTATGTTTGATTTTAGCTATGTTGGTTTTTTCACTGCGCTCATTGGGGTTTTATTTATAAGTTTTCTTGGTTGGCGCTTGTTGCCTAAACAGAGAGTACAAAAAACCTCATTTAAACCAATTTATACTATTGAAATTCGTATACCTCCAAAATCAAAGTGGATAGGAAAAACAGTTGGTTGTTTTAAGGAAGAAATCGAATTATTAGCGGAGATTGTGGGACTTATAAGAAGAAAACGAAAAATAAATTTACAAGAAAGTACTGAAATTAAATCAGGAGATCGTTTCATCATTCAAGCCACCTTAACGAGCTTAGAAGAACTGTCCAATTCTATTGAGATCGTTATTTCTAACTTTATAAGGAAAGGGAGTAAAAACAAATCAAATGATATTTTATTAGAGGCTATTGTACCAACCAAATCCAATATTATAGATAAAAAAATTAAAGAAACTAATTTAAGAGCAGCTTATAAAATTTCTTTTATAGCGATATCAAAGGCAACCAGCTCTAAAATCGGAAGAATAAGAAATATAATTATTGAGCCTGGTGATATGGTGCTATTACATTGTAAAGATCCAACGGTGATAGACGCGCTTCCTTCTTATGGTCTGATTCCCATAGAAACATCCACATTGCAATTAAATATGGGATTTAAAAATTTTATACCATTGATAATCTTCACGATTGCAATTTTATTATCAGGATTAATGATTATGCCGGTTCAAATTGTTTTTGCTGCTGCGGCTTTGCTTATGATTTTGATTGATAACACCGCCTTAGCATATGTATATAAACAGTTTGATTGGTCGGTGATTATTTTTCTAGTTGCGATCATTCCTCTAGGGGATGCACTGACTCAAACAGGAGGGGCAGACCTCTTAGCACAATTGATATTAAAATTTTCACAGCATCTTTCTGCTTTTTGGGTAATTGCCCTTTTAATCGGAATTTCCATGTGCATTGCTAATTTTATTCATAATGTTGCAACGGTTATTGTTATGGCTCCGATTGCTATCAGTCTTGCAACTTTTTTAAAAATCCCAGTAGATCCACTCCTTATGGCTGTAGCTATCGGTTCTTCCTGTGCTGTATTAACCCCGATAGGGCATCAAAATAATCTTTTAGTCATGGGGCCTGGAAGATATAAGTTCCTGGATTATATGCGCTTGGGATTGCCGCTGGAAATAATCGTGTTGGTTGTGGCGACTCCTCTAATATATTGGATATGGTATTTGAAATAAGCGCTGAATTTTAAAGCGATAATGTGGATCGATGTGGAGTATTCACTGATGAGGGGGTTCTTTATTTAGCAGACGCTTAAATGTGTCGATACATAAGGGTTTATCTCCTCGGGTTTGAAAATAACTAAGGGGTGTAAGAAGTGCAATATTTATGTTTAAAGCCGGGCATAAGGTCACCCATTCCGCAAAACACCGTTCATCAATTTCATATTTGCCATAACCTGATTGTGAATTACCCAATTTGCAATAAGCAATAGAAGCCATGGCATTTTCAAAGGTTGATGTCTCATTGGTCCAAATATATTGTTCATCAACGTGAAATAAAAATTTGGTACCACAATACAAAAGGGCCATCTTTAAACCAGTTTGGTACCTTTCATTAAACTCTGTTTTGTAAATATCTTCTTGATGAATACGCTCATCCTCTTGTGATAATCGTCCTTGAGCAAAATCCTGGTAAAGCCAAATCAATCTGCGAATGGCAATGCTGGAGTTCCTAACTACTCTTTCTGGGGCTACATAACCATATTTCCCTTCTAGAAAATCCTTGTTATGCCCTCCTGAAGCTAATTTAAAGGCAACAAACAAGCGATCTGCTGAGAGTTGAGTTAGGCCAAAATTAGTTTGATAATTAAATTTAATACCTTTTTTCAAGGTTAGTTTTAAGAGATTTCTCCAACGCTGCAAGTTTGTAATCGGTTTACTTGTAGATATTGAACGGCCACTCATATCGGTGACATTGGTTGGATCACCGCTGCTTTCATGCAGAATCATGGCAAGAACATGAGCATATTTAAGTATCATTTTTTCTTTAAAATAATGGTGTTGGGCATTGGCCATATGTTGATAAATTACAAAGTTTTGAAAAACAACCATCCTTAAGTTATAGTCTATCGCATTACATTTCTTATCTTGTTCTTCTGCCATCACATTAGCAACATGTATAGTTAGGCTTTCAACTTGTTCTTCATTGGGTAAGCCCATAATATCAGGAAGCCAACCACTATCCACAAGCTCTTTTGCCCCTAGCAACTGGGAATGACTCACAGCCTGATGCGAGGCATCTTTTCCAAAGACTGGATATGCTAACGTTATCAATAAAAATAAAAAAACACCCTGTTTTTTCAAATTCATAGTAGCACCTTCTTTCTTGAGTATAGCGCATATGAGTTTGGAGATAAGAAAACAAAGGGGTTCAGTGTTCTTGACATACCGAATTCAAGTTGATTTAATTTATATTAAGAAAATCATTAGGGGATGGTACTCTTTAAGTCATCCTGGCCAACCCTGTCTTTTAAAGATTTTTGGTGATGGCTTTTATTGTTTACACAATAGGAGCTATTGTCATGTTTCAATACGAAAATCCAGAAGTAAGCGCATCCACAAAAATTGTCAGTTTTCCTTTAAATGACAACGGAATACGAGAAAAATATCCTGACTTGGACATAAAGGACATCTCTTTGTTTCTCAATAATTGGAAAAGAGGTGAAAGATGAAAAGTATCACCTGTTCACATACCTTAAAAAAATACGACCTTAATGCACTACAAGCTGATTTAAACCAGGCAGTCCGTAGTTATAACCAAAATGGCATCATTGTTCTTAAAAATTATATTAATCAGGCGGAACTTGCTCGTTTATTAAGTGAAATTGAACTCATACAATATGATGCAGAAGCAGATATTGTTCAAAACTGGAATAATGAAATCGTTTGTTTTTATTCTAAAAATCCTGCGCAACAAGAATCAGAACCTAAAGAGTATGTGACTGAACCTTATTTTCAGGCTTCTAATCAAAAGGGACATGTATTTTATGAAGTGATTGATAATATAAGGGTAATTAACAGAATTGGACATGGTATGCACCTCATAGAAAAATATTCAATGATGCAACAGACCGTTTATCGCAATCCTATGCTGATGACGATTTTGAAAGGTATAGGATATAGAAGGCCAATTTGTCATCTCAGCGTATATATTCCTAAGTTTTCTCATGGTTTGGGGAGCGAAGTACGGCCGCATCAGGAGTCAACGTTTGCTTACACCGAGCCCGCCTCTGTAATTGTTTTATGGTTGGCTTTGGAAGATGCAGGTGTAAAAAATGCCTGTATGTATGGAATTATTGGCAGTAATCATTGGCCTTTGAAATGGGTTTCACATGTTAACCATCAAGAGAAAACCAGGCGATTCAACAAGCTTAATGATGTTTTTATTCCTGACTTTATTAAAGAAAATTATTGCTATACGCCTTTAGAAGTCAAGGCTGGAGATGCATTATTATTTCATGGCCATTTTGTCCATTGCAGTCCAGTAAATTATTCAAATTGCTCTCGCAAAGCTTTATCTTTGCAATTCATTGAAACTTTGGGTGTGAATTACTCCAAGAGCAATTGGCTACAGTCTCCAAATCACATTTATTTATATTAACGCTGACGGATAAGGAAAAAATAAAAGTGTCTATATATGATAGCCGTGAGCTATTTAAAACTTATTTTGCTAATGCCAGTGAAAAATCCATACTGATTGACTTAATGCGCACTCGATTTTCACCAGACTCATTGCAGCTAAATATTTTGGATTTAGGCTGCCATGATGGCCACTTGATAAAAAAAATAATTGATGCTTATGCCTGGGGAATGCCCTCAAAAGTCACTCTAACGGGGGTAGATCCTAGTATGAATGCTTTATTAGAGTACTCAAAAAATAAATTTACTATTCCCGTTCACACAAATACCTTTACTGGTACAGCTGAAAGCTATTTTTTAAGACATTCAGGCGATGAGTATTTTGATTGGGTTATTGCTTCTCAATTTCTTTATTGGTCTTTGGATTTGCCTTATATAGTTAGAAATATAGCAAGGTGCGGAAAGTCCGGCCTCATTGTATTAAGAGGTCATCGTGGAATTTATGAAATTCAATCACGCTTTAAGGCATATATAGGCAATAGGAACGAGCAATTTTATACGGCGGTTGATATAGAATCGGCTCTGCTCCATTTGAATATACCTTTTGAGAAAGAAATTAAAACAACATTTATTCAATTACCTCCTCAAGGAAGCATGGAGATGAAATGGTTAATCGCCTTTTTTTTACAACAAGACGAAAAAAATATAAGTAACAATATCGTGCAGGAAGTAGAATCGTGGATTTTAGCGAAAATCTCGGACAAAATGGTACATGATGTTGGTTTTTTCTGGTTAGGGAAGGCAATGCTCAAAAATAAGTAAGATAATAACTGAATAGCCAAATCACAAAGTTCAAAAGGAGGGGCTCTAATAGCCCCTTTTAGTGCCTGATTTTATTAAGAATACTGCATCTGCAATGTGTGTTGTTCTGAAGGTAAGGAAACAGTGTTTGGTGATGCGAATAAGCTATCACGCGAGTTTCCAATTGAAATGAGAGAGAGGGTAAATGAAGGTAGAATCGCTTTAACGGCACTATCATTAAAGATTCCAGAGGCGACTTTATTGCCTTTATAATCGTTTACTTCGATAATATCTTCATTGTTTACAGCTCTAACCAGTTCAGAAGTTGTAAATATATAATATCCAGGACGCTCACTATAGCGACCTACCGTGTGTTTAAACAGGGTCATCAGTTCACTATAGGATTTGATGTCATTTAATTTAGCTAATGCTTGGGCAATAGTTTTAGTTCCAAAAACTACGGTTGGTTTAATGAGCAGAGTATTTTCATCAGTGTGAATTAATTTTGCAATTAAACCTGCTCGCGCTGCAGATTGAGATTCCCAGTAAGTTAAGAATATATCATCTCTGGGAGCATTTCTGGTATGCGGGAATAGAAAGTTACCGATTTGATTCCAGAATGCAGCAGTAGGATTCATTTGCATTTGTGCCGCTTCCAGCTCCTCTAGAGTCACTGTGTTACAAACAGCTGTGAACGTTAGATAAGCATATTTTTCTGGTTTATAAGCGAGATAGCTTTTATCATCCTGAGGAGTCAGCACATGTTGTTTTCCATTCACACTGAGTAGATATCCAGTTTCTTGAGAGTGGGTTATTTTTAATACGCCAAAGGTTTCCTCTTCAATTTCTTCTACGAGTTGTGCTAGGAATGGAGCATTTTTATTTTCAATAGTTCCGCCATTGACTGTTAGCACAGAGCCGCCGCGAGGTCCTGCCAAAACATAATTTTCGCCATTAATTTTGAAGACAATTTGTAAACCAGTTCCATCTGGAACGATACCTAATTCAGCGGCATTTTGATCATAATATGCTTGAGGTGTTTCCTGGAAACTCAGGTGAATTATTTTTTCAGTCATTAGATTACTCACTTTTTCGTTAAAACGTGTACCATCAAAGTGAATTGACGTTACTACATCGAGAAAAACTCTACGAAAAATTATATCATAGATGAATTGAAAAATAGGGTGCTTTGATACCATACATTTGATGAGCACCAATTAAGTTATCAGTGTTAAATCCTTATCTCTAAAAGCTTACTATCAGTATCAAGCAGGTTCCAGTATTGCAGCTAAAGTACTGCACGCAGTAAAATATGTAGACTCATTTCATAAAATTAATGATATTCAGACTAAAAGAATTTGTTTTATTTCGGAATACGTTTTTTAAAAAGAGATTACAGTAAACTGGAGCAGTTGTGTGTAAAATAGGACCAATTGTTAACAGGTCTTAATAAAACAAGAGGAGCAAAGTATGGATTTTTCATCATCCATTGAAGAAATTGCAGCGTATATTGGTGAAAAAGTATATTTAAAAGGTTTTCCAATTATTGAGCACGAGATGGATGGAGTCCAACTTTTAAACCGTAATAGGATTATGCCCAATAGCCCAGCGAGGGTAACACATGGTTTTGACAATGCTAATCGTTCCGCAGCATTACTTCCTTATATAATTGATCTATTAAACCGCAATCAGAAAGAGCTTCCTGAGCACTTGCAAAAACAATTAGCGGAATTAACCCCTGCACATATTAAAGCCTTGCAAATAGTTGCTTTGATGCGGGCAAGTGGGCGCCACTACCACCCTAATATTACGCCTCACTACTGGAATAATCCTGATTATGGTAGTGGTTCTCTCTATGCAAAATATGGGGAACAGGAATGCTTGGCGATGTTAAAGGAATTAAATGTCCCCTTTACTTTAGATCACCAAAAGTTAGCTTTTGCAGTAACAGGAAATGAATTTGTTACTTGTTTGCATGCGAACTCAAACGATGAGAATACAAAGAATACTCACAATAGAGGTAAAGATGATTTATATTGTTTGCTTATTAATGTGTTGAATGTTTTAGAAACAACACGAGATCGTAAAGATAAGGTAGTTCAATTGGAGTGGATGCCTTTATTTAATCAGTTAGGTAAAGATGGACAGAAAGAGTTCATTAATTTGGCAAAGGCACACGTTGAGTCTATTAGAACTCTTCAAGAATTTTTATGGACCACTACAAAAGTGGGGGAGCAAATCATTGCAGCCCCTGATATGGTTAAAGGTAAAAATTATGATGGTAAAAAGTATACAGCTCAAAAAATGTTTGATCTAATCGCTGCCACTCATGGAGAGAGGACAAAAATAGAAGAAAATGCAGAAAATCAATTAGAAAATGCAAGAGTCACAGCGCAATATTGGAAAGACAATTTGGATGAGAAAAGTAAAAATAATAAAGATGATTCGTCGCCGCAGAATTCAATTAGGTAATTAATTTTTTAAGGAGATTTCAATGAAAAAGAAACTACTTCCTATTTTAATCTCTGTTCCTCTTATCAGTATGATATCAGCAGGAGCGATGGCGCAAAATAATCCAGCGCAAATTAGTAATACTCAATTATCTTTGGATCCATTTGATAACGATCCGTTTTTTCAATCACCTAATGATGTGTTGAAGCAAATGGACAAAATGCAACAAGCGATGGATGAATTCATTAAAAGTCAATTTTCACAAATGCAAAATAACCTTGTAAACCAGCCGAATCAGAATCTTTTTGGCAGTACGGGCACTATTGAAATTAAAGAGAATAAAAATGAGATTGTTTATAAAATAAAGTTACCCAAAGGTGCTGATAGTAAAATTGATGTTTCCGTTAAAGAGGGACAATTAATAGTTAGTTCAAATGTAACGCAAAAAATTACTCGTGAATATGATAACAATAAAAGTGTCCGTTATTCTCAGAGCAATTATAGCCAAGCGTTTCAGTTACCGCATGGATATGATCCAAACTCTATGACCACAAAAATGAAAGACTCAAATTTAATTGTTACTTTTTTAAAAAAATCACCTTTGCCATCCTCCACGCTTTAAAGAGCGGGGAGCTTGTAAATTTAATACAGGAGTATTCTTGGCTTTATAGTAACGCCAGTTTTTATGGCGTTACTATACGAGGCACGATACTAAGACATTTTATTCGCAAAATGTCATTTTTATTGATCCTAATTTATTTTTAAGAGTTATCACTTGCCAATCCATTAAATTGTCCCCCAATGACGGAAGAATCAATAGAAACAGGGCTCCATGATTTTCCAGCATCAGACGTGATATAAAGGCTGGGGCGGATTAACGGTGTAGAAGATAAATTCACCTCACCTCCACCAATCATACACGTAGCAGCGGAACCTAAACCCGAACAATGAGCAGTGGATAAGAATCCAGTGTAGTTACTTGGGGTGATTAAACTCCAAAGTATAGGGGAACTATTAGCAAGGCCTAAATAAATATAAGAAGGATAATCCCCCGTATACAATCCGGCCGAAGCACACACTGCTTGAGACGCATCGCCAGTACAACTTGTTTGGTAAAGTATACTATTGCCTTGGGCAGGTACAGTTAGTGGTTGCTGCTGAGTCCAGGTTTGACCAGCATTCTCGGTATAATACATGAGAGCATATCCTGTATTAACATCCTGACCTGATGCTGTGCATACAGTTTTTACTCCAAGTCCAGAACAGTTGGCATCATTAAAATAAGCATTATCGGATATTGATGCGGTATCAACTGTATTCCAGTTTGTTCCTCCATCTTGACTTAAATAAATTAAGGGATTACCTGAAACATAGTCTTGTCCTGTAGCGATACACACCGCACTTGAGCCATTACCAGAACAACCTGCTCCATTGAGAGCTTGGTTAGTGATTCCTGTATTTACTTGGGTCCAGGTTTGGCCGCCATCAAGGCTTTTCATTAACAAAGATGGCCAGCTAGGGATGGAGAAATTTTGACCAGCCGCAACACAAACAGCTGTATCACCAGAACCAGTGCAGCTACTGTCATTTAGAAAGACTTTCGTAAGTGAGCTGTTAGTGCCTATAAGACTCCAGGAAATACCTCCATTACGAGTAACATAAATAATTGGAGCCCCAGAGCCGCTAACAGACGCAGTTCCGAAATTGCCTACCGCAGTACAAATGCTTGTTTTTCCAGATCCAGTACAACTCACATTAGTAAATCGACCTTGAGCGGTTATACCTGTTTGTACCTGGTTCCAATTCCATGATAGGTTCGTTGAGGGAGTGCCTAAATACAATAAAGGTACATTTCCCTTGTTATCAATTCCCGCTGCAGCACACACTGCATCCATACCAGAACCTGTACAGCTTATAGAGCTAAATGTCCCTGCTTTACTTGGTAAATCAATAATATTCCAAGAGGAGCCATTGTTTACGCTTTGATAAATCAAAGGAGAGGGCGTTATATTTCCAGCAGCAGAACACACCAGAGAATCCCCTATCCCAACACAAGAAACAGCAGCAAAGGTTCCGGGAGAATCTCCTGTAGGTTCCAATGACCAGGTGGCACCACCATCTTTGCTTATGTAAAGTAGCGAATTCCCTTGAGTGATGTTTTGTCCCCCTGCAGCGCAGGTAGCAGTAGTAGCACTTCCAGTACAACTAACACCGTTGAAAATACTGTCCGTGGTTGTTGTCGTTTTTTTGTTCCAAGTGAGGCCTATAGCATTAATTGTACTGGTATATACAAGCGGCAATGAAGCTGCATTATCACGCCCAACAGCAGCACATAGAATAGAGGAATAAGATGTGCCTATACTGCAACTTACATCATTAAAGATGCTATTGTTTTCTGGAAAAGATTGAGGCGTCCAGTTTTGCCCACCATCAATACTTGAATACATTAACGCTTTTTTGGTCGCTAGATTTTGTCCTGCAGCAACGCAAACGCCTAAACTCTTATCACCCACACAACTAATCTTGTTGAACTGGCTATTCGCAGGTGTAGGTTTACCCACCCAAGTTTGGCCTCCATCACGACTCACATAAAGTGCTGCCGGACCCGATCCTGATATTTGAAGACCAGTTGCTACACATAAAGCATTATTGCCAAACCCTGAACAACTAGACCCTAAAAGATTAAATCCTGTTGCCGCTATTGGTACTGGACCCCAAGTGAAGCCTCCATCGGTACTCACATATAAAATGGAGTTGGGAGAGGGGTTAACTAATGATTGACCCGCCGCAATACAAATAGCACTGTTGCCCGATCCAGTACAACTTGTCGTGTTAAATCTACCGCGAGTATTAGGAATATTAGCCTTATTCCACGTGGTTCCCCCATCATGACTGACACTAATCAATAGGTTTTGTTGGCTATCTCGTCCAACTGCGGTACATACGGTGCTACCGAATGAGCCAGAACAACTCGTTCCATAATAGGATGCAGCATTGCTTATGCCCGAAGATGCTTGCGACCATGTAGACCCTCCATTTTGGCTAACAAATACAACCCCTGATGCAATACCATAATAATTTCCTACCGCGGTACAAATGGCCGATGAACCAGTGCCGGAGCAACTAGTGCTCGTCAAAGTATATCCATTCCCAATAGGGAAGTTCCAGTTTCCGCTTGCCCCTTCTTTAACTGCTAACATCCCTGAATTTAAGCTGCTAAGAAAGTTTCCAGCCCCTACTTTGATTTGGGTATTCGCTGTTTTCTTTATAACGAGCTGATTTTCAGCACTTGGTTGATAACATTGGTTCGGATTTCCCCTTTCACATAATATAGGCCCGCCAATAATGTTTCCCGTTAACATGCTGCCGTCAATTGTTAAGGTTAAAGTACAGGATTGATGACTTGGTAATGGATCAGTACATCCCGTAGCTTGAACTCCAACTATGGGTTTCATCCGTAAATTCAGTGCTCTTTTTTTTGATTGATTGGTAACAGCATATTGAACAATGGCAGTATTATTGCTGGGGAGAGAAATATTCGTTTTGGTCAATGGATTAAAAGTCCATACGGGAATTCCCGCATGAATAGGGCTAATTACAAATAATCCACTCGCCCCTATCAGTAGAAAATTTTTTAAATAATTCCCATTCATTCTAAATATATCCTTATGCTAGATAGACACTCCATTAATGTAAAAATAATTAAGATGACAACGTTGTTGTAACCCAAAAACGGATGAATAAAAAAACGAATAATTAACGTTCAAAGCAAAACACAAGGCAAAAAAAACTGTGCCAATCGATAGAGCCCTGATGAGTTGAAATAAGTAAACAGTGACTATTGATTCTGTTGGAAATGCTATGATTGCTAATCATAAGTGGATAATCCTTTATTTTTACTTAATGGATTGATAATTTGAGATAAATACGGCTGTTTCAAATCAAAAGTATGTTCTTGATTTTAAAGAGCAAGCTAGTGATGCGTCGCTCATCCTATCAATATAAACGAAGAACTTTCCCTCTGACAAGAGTTATCTTAGTATTTATAGGGGAGGGTGCTTTCTGGATATTGCGCTTTATCTCTGGGAAATTGTCACAAAATTAAAACACTGAGGAGCCAATTGCTACCTGGAATCGTTTAGCATATGTGCGGCAAACTTGTCTGGTCTTATGTGCCTGATTTAATCGATTGTGGGAATAATTTTGGCTTAAAATATTCCAATTTTTAATTAAATTTTACTCAACTTATGGCCTAAAAATTTCTTCGGTATTTGGTAAAATTTCGAAAAAAATCCCCATATTCTTTCTCTCATTCTCAAGAAAATCCATAAATCCATTATATATTTTTTTATCACCAAACTGAGGATCAGTAACGACAAACTGTCCATGCTCTTTCTTTCCTAACAACGTATGAAGTACTCCTGTATTGATTACAATAAGCAGTGTTATGCCTTCAGGAAAATCAGCTTCGCTTAAATCTGTCAGCGTTAATTTTTTTCTGAGGGGCACATTTTTTTTGAATAGTGAGTAGAGAGAGGTGATCATCGTATCTTTTGAATACTTATTACGTACCGATTTAGATAGCTCTTTTATCTCAATACCAACTACATTGAGGTGATGTTTTTGGAAGTAGGCTACGATCTTTTCGGGTGATGCGACTTTTCCTGGTTCGAGCCAAATTTCTTTATATATTTCTAATTCTTTACTCGGAGTATAATTGTTTTCATCAATATACCCTCTTTCCAGAAGTATCCTTATAATTGCTCTTGCAGTACAAGAGTTTTTAAATTTTTGCTTATCTATCAACGGCTCAATATCGTCAAGCTTTGTTTTTAATTTGGGATTATTGAGTACGAAGTCTGCAACCTCGTCAGAAGTTACTGTTAACTTCAAGAAACTTTTATGATCAAGCATATTAAGGAAATCTTCTGATGTAAGAAGTAGTTTTATGGTATTTGGGGAAACATGTCTCATTGTTCCTAATGTAATAATACCTTTAATAGGCTTATGATGAGTACTATGAATTTTTTTAAATTTATTAACAAATTTAGCCAAAGTAGCTTTATTGATCGCAATATCTGCATCTTTACCAAAATTAAAATCAAGACTTTGATAGATATTTTGGCTGTACTCAATATCACTGAGCGTCACATCTGGAAATTGTGCTGCTGTAATATTTAAAAACATAAGAGTTAAACCTTAGAAATAGTGCGCTTTATTTCCTTTATTATAGAACATTATGCTTTATCGACGAGCGATATTAAAGTTCAATAAAGACGTGCATTTGCAGTAATGCGTCATTAACTTAGCAGATTGTGAAATATCTGTTACACATAAATAAGAAACTCATCTTATTAATACTTGCTTAAGGTGGTTGTATTATCATTGATAAGACATGATTTTTTTAAATCATTTTGAAATAAAAAATGTCTTTGAGATTAAATAGGAGAATTATCATGAGTTTTCAAAAATATAAAGAAAATTTTAAACAATTTTTTCTTGCCCAGATAGAAACTCATTTGCGATCTCCGTTAGACAAAAGCCCAACTGCAAAGCAAAATCAACCTTATAACGTCATAGAACAAAGTAAAAGCAAAACAGCCGGGGAATTTTCTCGCATACTGGATGAATTTAAAATCCCTTTGCCAACTTATGAAGATTTTAAAAAATATGTTCAAGAGCCCAATAGCATAGGTACCTACATGCAATCTTTGCTAAAGGAGATTCTACCTGAAATTTTAAACGAAGATAAAACTGCTTTAAGTCAAAAGTTGATTGACGCCATTAATCACCAAAATAAAGATAATTACAAAAAAATGGTGGAGAGAGCAAATAATGCTCCCCAATTAATTGCAAAATTATTCATTCAAGCAATCGTTATTGGTTACAGCCAACAAATGTTAGATAGTTTGAATGAAAATGACAAATTATCGTGGTTTAATAAAGAAGCAGCAGAGTTTACGTTTATAACGAACTATGTGACGATTGATGGACTTAGTGAATCGGTGCAGAAGCCTATAATTTTAGATCAAGAACAACTGATACTCAGTATAGATAGTTTAAAGAATATATATAATGAGACTAATTCAATAACAGATGATCTAGAAAGGGCTCAAATGTTTCTAGCAATTAATCCTCTAAAAGCACTTGAGGCTTATTTAAGAGCTGTAGAGCTTGCATTAGAAGATGAGAATTTTGATAAATTATCCAATGAGCAACTTCAATTATTATATAAAATACTTAATGAAGATATTTTTTTAATCAAATATGGTCAACTCTTAGAGACTCGAATCGAGTACTTCAAGTCATATATTGAACTAGACAAAACCAACCCCAAAAATCCAGAAGTGAATCAAGCGGTTAAAAACCTTTTAAGTACCGTTCAAAAGCTCAAAGAGAATGGTGATATAAGTACGGGTGATTTGCCAAGAATTACGCAATATTTAAAAGATACAACTACTTTAATTAACAATCCTGATAGCAAAGATGCCTTTAATCAGCATAATAGTAATATTAAAGATGCAATAGGAAAGAACCGACGCTGGGGACCCATAGTAGGGGGCATTTTGCTTTGTATTGCAGGCGCTTTGTTAGCTGCTGCTGCTATTGCGATCACAGTGCTTACATTTGGGGTCTCCTCGCCGCTTACTCTCCCAACCGCTGCTGTGGGTGGGATTATGACTGCTGCCGGTATTGCTATGACAGCGGGAGTTGCTGTTGGTTTAGCTGCTACGGCGGGTATTGGTATTGGGGTTTCAAGTAAAGCAGGGATATTTGCACATAGAGCTGCAAAAGGCCCTATCGCTAATGCAATGGAAGAAGTTAGTAGCAGCATAGAAAAAAGCATGAAACAGGTTTAAAACGCTTGTGTTCTTGCCTGTATTGCCCATAAAGTTAGCGTATGGGCAAGGAAGCACTCTTTCTTGGGAGCGTCTATACTGTATTAAACTCAATATCAGTAAGTAACCTCTCTAACATGTCGAGTTTAATCGGTTTTGTGATATGAAAATCAAAACCAGCTTCTTTGGCGCGGTGCTTATCTTTTTCCAAACCCCAACCCGTAAGTGCGGCTAAAATAATATGTTTCCCCCAAGGTTGTTTTCGGATTTCCTTTGCCACATCATAACCGTTAAGTTGCGGCATGCCGATATCCATTAGAATTAAATCCGGATGAAATGTGCTCGCGGTGTCTATTGCATCTAAACCGTTATATGCAATCTTTATTGTATGGCCCATGAGTTCTAACAATAAAGTCAGGCTGGTTGTTATATCAATATTGTCATCTACAACAAGGATACGACGACAATTTGTATAGTTTATTGATTTATTAGTGCATTTTTTGTATTAACCAGAACTGAAACGATTGGTATCCGGACAATAAACTGAATTTTACCATGACTGATTGGCTAAGATCCAAGAGATCTCCAATGAGACGAGCCATTTGCACAACTTGCCGCTCCATAATGTCCTGTGTTTTTTCAACAATGTGAGCATTATTTTTTGCAAGCCGCATAATCTCTAAGGCATTGAAAAGAGGGACGAGCGGGTTACGTAATTCATGGGCAAGTTATTTTAAATTTAGCAAGAAATAGCATCGAAGCAATGCGAGAGGAAACCAATCTCGCTCCTAAGTTAACGATGCACACAAAAAAATATAACCGGGTATATTGAAATTCATATCCGAGATAATGGTCCAGGCATTACTCCAGAGTTTAGAGACAGAATTTTACATTCATATTTCACTACTAAACCTCAGGGCACTGGTTTAGGGCTTACTATGTGTCGAAATTTTGTTGAAGCATGTGGAGGAACACTGTATGTAAAAGATAGTGAGGTGGGTGCTTGGTTTATTTTTACTTTACCCAAGTAATCAAGTTGGTCGCCCATGCCTTTTATACAAGTCAAAATGAATTATCTGTGTTTTAGATATTCATGCAAATAGGGTCAAATTATCCGAAATTTGAAGGGAATTTTTTTAATTGACCTTCTTGGGGTCACTATATGTCAAGTGCACTTGCCCGTCTTGAGAAACGAAAAAGCTACGGGCACGGTGGTTTTGAATTTGATACTTCTTCTTCGATTACTTTAGTAGATGATTTAAAACGGCGAGACTTGACAATTAATGCGATGGCGTTCCCACTTGAGCAGGAGAAAATGGGTGAGTTAATTGATCCTTACAATGGGAAGTTTGATTTAGAACACCGTATACTCCGACATATATCGCCTGCATTTGTTGAAGATCCTCTACGATTAATACGTACGGCGCGCTTTGCTGCTTGTCTAGGTTTTGACGTAGCTTCAGAAACAATGGAGCTTATGGAGCAAATGGTTCGTGAAAACAAAATCAGCGAACTCAGCAACGAGAGAATTTGGAACGAAATGGAACGGGCATTTATGGGGCCTCATCCAGAAAAATTTTTCAATGTGTTAAAAAAATGCAACGCGGATCGTATTTTATTTCCTTATGTAAAAATACCGGGCCCTGGTATCAAGGCCATGCAACGAGCCGCTGATTATAAGAACTCAGCACCGGTACGTTTTGCTGCATTGATGCTTGAGCTGACTCAAGAAGAAATAACTAAATTTTGTAAACAATTTAATGTATCCAACCAATATCGTGACTTGGCTTTATTAACAATTAAAAATCTGTCACAGTTCCAACGGTTATCTGAGTTAGAGGCACCAGAGTTATTGAATTTATTGACAAATATGGGGGCCTTTCAAAACAAGGAACGTTTCAACGATTGCTTGCATGTCTTTGAACTTTATACCCAAGAATCGAGCTATATTGAAAAAATACGTCATGCTTTTCATGCAGTTACATCAATTAACACTAAAGAGCTCGCTTCGAAATATATAGGGCATGAGATCACCAGAAGAATTAAAATAGTACGTACTGAAGCAATTCAACAATCCATGAATTGTGAGTTAGATGGCGATGGTTTGGATATTTGCAGCTTGAATAAATAAAAAAGTCCTAAACCTGCTATTTTAATCTATTTTTGTTTTGATTCCGATCTAATTGCTCTGGATAAAAACAATGCCATGCAATTTAAATTGATTTTGATGATTTTCAACATGAGGTTGGCGATAATTAAGTAAAAATTTTAGGATGGATGGATGCCACTAGCTGTTCTTATTCTCTTAATGGTTTTAGTTGCTATTGCTTTGCGACATCTTGTTAAAATGACCGTCCCTATCTGGGGGCTCATGACGATAGGTGCTGTAGCATCCATTTTATTTCAACAAATATCTCCACTGCATGCACTTTCTGCTATTGAACCTGATGTGATGTTTTATTTGTTTGGAATGTTTTTGATTTGCCAAGCAGCAGAAGAAAGTGGTTATCTGGAACGTATAACGGATCGTATTTTTTTTCATGCGATAACAGGAAAACATGCTTTATTAATTATTGTTTTTGTTCTTGGGTTCAGCGCTGCTTTATTGATGAATGACACTATTGCTATTGTGGGTACGCCTATTATTTTGCAATTATGCAAATCACAAAAGCATGTAACAAAACCGCTACTCTTTGCTTTAGCATTTGCGATTACAATTGGTAGTGTCATAAGTCCGATAGGCAATCCACAAAACTTACTTATTGCTGTAAAGGGCGGGTTGTCCTCTCCATTTCTGGATTTTATTAAGCCGCTGATTATTCCGACTGTAATCAATCTTATTGTGACTTATTTCTTTATTTATTTTATTTATAAGCACACGCTAAACAAACCGATAGAAAAGCCAGTTCCAGGCCCAATTAATCATTATCCGATGATAATACTTGTGAAAATAAGTTTGGTACTTATGTTGTTTTTAGTATTCGCTAAAATAATTACTGATATGATGCACACCTCTTTACGTATCAATTTTAGTTATATTGCTGTCATTGCTGCGTTACCGATTTTATTCTGCAAACAACGTTGGTTTTTATTAAAACAGCTGGATTGGGGAACGTTACTCTTTTTTGCAAGTACATTTATACTAATACAAAGCGTGTGGGATAGCGGTTTTTTTCAAACTACGATAAATCAATTTCACATAACGGTGACACAAGTCCCGGTAATTGTATTTATTAGTGTAATTCTTAGTCAATTTATTTCCAATGTTCCTTTAGTCGCCTTGTATTTGCCCTTATTAATGAATCATCATGCGGCTGATTCTCAGTATCTTGCGCTAGCAGCAGGAAGTACCATTGCAGGCAATTTATCGATACTAGGGGCGGCAAGTAATGTCATTATTATACAAAATATGGAAAAACGAGGGATGAAAGGATTTGGATTTTTTGAATTTATAAAAGTTGGTGTTCCACTAACTGCAATGAACATGTTAATTTATACTTGTTTTCTTTGACGATGTATTATGAAAAAGAAATTAAATTTTATGATTTTTTATCTCGGGTACTTTCACCGAGTAATTGTGATGCAATACGCTCTGCAATCCTAACAAAAAACTTGAGCTCTTGTTTGATTGCATTGTACTATCAATCGCTTAATGTAGCTTGCTTCAAATTAAGGAATTTAACATGATAAAAAGGATATTGTTGATAGGTATAGCTTTTTTCTTATTCTACGGACCATCGAGTTGGGCTGAAAACAAGAGCTCAATTATCCGTCCTGGAAATTTTTTTAAAGTTTCCACTTACGTCGATACATTAACCGTCACTACTGTGACACCGAATTGGACTTACCCTAAAGCTGGAATTAAAATACTGACCCCGGGATATACTGTGGCTCATATTAATCCAACTAATAATGGTTATTATCTTTTTTCTGTTAGTGACATAGTGCCAGCGAAGCTTACTCTTTCAGGCCCACCCGGGACAGTAAGTGCCCAATTGTGTTTAAGCGGCGTTGGCAAAGGCTCTAGTTGTGAGCTTCAGACGATTACTGTCACGAAACAAAAATATGCATACGTGGCATCAGGTTTCAATCAGATTGTATATAAATGTCAGGTAAACTCCGATGGGACCTTGAGCAGATGTGAGTCGGCGCATTCTCCAGGAGTACCGAGTTGGATCCCTGAGTCTATAGCTTTTGCAACTGTGAATGGTATTCAATATGCTTATGTTGCTTCCTGGCCAAATGGCGTCGTCTATCAATGCACTTTAAATTCAGAAGGTTCATTTGATATGTGTAATGCGTTAACGCCAACAGGGACTTTTTATTCCTATGCAGCAGGAATAACCTTTGCAACAATTAATGGTATCCAGTACGCATACGTATCCGACGATGTTGCAAATGTATATCAATGTACTTTAAATAACGATGGGACGTTTAATACCTGCATTCCAACGCCAACTGCTTCCACACTTGGCTGGATACCTGTATCTACAACTTTTGCGACCATAGGTGGGACTCAATATGCTTATGTAGCGAGTGATAATGGCAATCTATATCAATGCAGTTTAAATTTCGGTGGCTTAACCAATGGTACCTTTAACACGTGTACTATTATTACGCCAGCTTCTGGCTCCCCTAATTGGTTACCTAAATCAGTAACTTTTGCGACATTTGGTGCGAATGCATATGCGTATGTTTCTGATGATAACGGTGATGTATTTCGGTGCAGTTTAAATTCTGATGGAACATTTAATCAATGTTCAGAAACACCAGGTGCTGGAGTACTTGATTGGAGCCCGAGAACCGTCGCTTTTGAAACCTTTGGCGGCACCCAATATGCTTATGTGGCAGATTATGGTACTGCAACTTCTTTATTTGGTGATATCTATCAATGCACTTTAAGTGCTGAAGGCAAATTCACCAGTTGTGTTCCTACTCCGGTGTTTGGGGTGGTTCCTTGGGTTAACTTATGGTGGGTGGCATTTAATTAAATGGAGCCTGCATTTTAATAAACTGAGCATTCGTTCCCCGGGTGATCCCCGGGGCTACTTTGTGCCGTTCACGGCTATTCTCTTTCGCTCACAAAGGCAAATAAAAATAAATGTAACAGGGTAACTGTTCCCCTTCGCTTGATGTCTCCATGTTGTAGGATCAAGTGCTGATTCTAACTCGAGGCGAATACGCTGCGAGAGTTAGGGTGTGATTTTAGCAGTTACTTAAGACTAAACTTTCTATAAATGGAGTTCCATATGAAAAAAGTAGTGGGTTGTATGCTCTTTTTAAGTACATTTTCTTCATGGGCTATCACTCGTGGCATCAATTACGATCCCGCACACAGCAAAGTCTACACAGATGCGCAGATACAAAATAATATTCAGACTATGAAAAGTGAAATGACGAGAGATTTTCAAACGGCCAAGAATAATGGATTTACTGTTGTTAAAACATTTTATTCCATCGTTTCGACCGTAAATGGACAAAATACTGCCACTATGGCTGATATAGCTTGTCCTATGGGTATAAAATTACTGTTAGGCGTTTATGAATTTGATCCCGCACAGGATAACTGCTCCACTTGGTGTGATACTGCTAGAGCACAACAAGTTCAAGCTGCCATTGACAGTTTCAATAAATACGGTAGTAATTGCATTATTGGGATTGTTGTAGGTAATGAAGATATTTACAACTGGAATTTCACTACCCCGAATGACCTGGTACAACAGCATATTTCTAGCGATCTTTCTACGATTAGAGCAAGCTTAGGCTCCTCGGCTCTGCTTTCCACTGCGCAGCAAGATGGAGCTCTTTTAAAGCTCGCTCAGTCTCCTGCTTCTACATATGACCCCTATGGAATCATTCCAAAATTAGATTTTGTAGGCGCCAACATTTATCCTTATTGGTCACCAGAACAACCCGCCTTTCCAGAGCCATCAGAATCACAATTTTATAACAGATATAATGCTGTTAAAGCTGCCTATGCCCAAACCGTGGTCGTCACTGAAGAAGGATGGCCGAGTCAGTATAATGCAGGACAAAATCCTAATGCTTCGTTATCCAATGAACAAGGCTATTATACCTGGTGGCAAAATAGAGCTACTGGTGCTGGCGGTACGACGATGGATACATTTGATTCCTATTATTTCGCTTTATACGACAAACAACCGCTTAATGGAGACGCGAATAACTTTTTTGGATTATGTACTTACAATAGAGGAAATAAAATCCTCACTGCATGTAATTAAAGTTGTCCCATAACAAGGTACACTACGTGACTTAAGAGGCTTGTGTCGTCCTCGCGAGAGCGGGGACCCATGGTTGGTGGCAGCGTAATGCTTGTATCAAAATGGATTTCCGTTTGCACGAAAATGACAAAGTCCTCAAGTCTATGACAATGGTGCTCAGGAAACACGAAGTACTATCGAAATTTTGGTAACACGTACTATTTTCCTAGAAGAAAGGGGCACAACATTATAAGATGTAGTTATGACTAGCTGCTCAATTCTTTGGATAAAAATGATTTCAATGTTTGCAATCCCCAACTGTGATACCGTAAAAAAAGCCCGTCTCTTCCTGGAGAAAAATAAAATTGACTATGAGTTTGTCGATTTCAAAAAAATTCCCCCTACGAAGGAACAAATCAAAGCATGGAGTGATTATTTTGGTGAGCTTCCTATCAACAAAAACGGAATGACGTACCGAAAATATAAAGATCATTATGAAGCATTAAGTCTTCCAGAAAAAATAGACTTTATTATCACAAATTCCTCGCTCATCAAACGACCGGTGTTAATGGAACATGGTAAAACAGTGGCTGTAGGCTTTAATGAAGAACAATATAAAGAACTCTTTGTGACGATCTGAGTTTGACTCGTGTGGAATATTGGCCACAGAATTTGCTAGTGGCCTTCTCCATTTGCAGGTTCTATGAACCAGCAAACTGAAAAATAATATGCTAGGTTTATAATTTATGTTGTTGCAACCAATATTCAAGCAGACCCACTTGCCACAATTTAGAGATTCCCGAAGGAGTAAAATTTTTTGTGGAATGAGTAAATAGGTTTTGAATTGCTTGGGAATTAAAAATTCCTCTTTGCTTTATCTTGTCAGGAGAAAGTACGTCACGCATCAGTTCCAAGGTACTCCCCTCTAAATATTTTAATGCTGGAACGGGAAAATATCCTTTAGGGCGATCTACAATTTGTTTCGGTAGGATTTTCTTTCCCAGTTTTTTCAAAATGTATTTACCTCCCTGAGGCAATTTAAATTGAATGGGTAAAGAAGTCGCGAGTCCAAGCATTTTTTCATCCAAAAAAGGAACTCTTGCTTCAAGGCTTGCTGCCATGGTCATATTATCAACCCGGCTTAACGGTCCATTGGCTAATGCAAAGGTACTTTCATATTTAAGGAGATTATCAACTGGGTTTTTAGAGTTATTATTTTCACAAAGTTTGATTAAAAAATCAGAGGCATGAAATGTTGTTTGAAAATCAAGGGTTATGAGTTGCTGATATTCTTTAAAAGAGCGATCAGCTACTTTGTTAAAAATAATTTGTGCTGATTGTGAGGGTAATGTTGGATTTAAGTGTATATTTTGAAACCAATGATATCCCGCAAAAATCTCGTCTGCACCTTGGCCTGACAGAACCACTTTAACATGTTTGGCAACTTCCTGAGAAAGAAGATAAAAACCAATATTGTCATGGCTTAGCATGGGCTCTGACATTGCAGAAATACAATTTCCCAAAGAGCAAGCTAATTGTTTATTTGAAATAAACAGTTGCTGATGTTGGGTATTGAACTTTGAAGCAACGAGTTTCGAATATAAAAATTCATCTCCTTGTTCCTCTTTCGAGCTATCAAATCCAATAGAAAATGTTTGAATTTTTTGATGTCCCAGTTTGGAAGCCATAGCAACCAGTAATGAAGAGTCCAATCCTCCTGAAAGTAAAATTCCCACGGGGACATCTGCAGCTAATTGGCGCTGAGTTGCTGATTTTAACGCTTCATAAGTTTCTTTTACCCAATAGTTTTCATCATGATAATGATCGGCTTTTGTATTATCAAAGGTTAATTCCCAGTAACGTTTTTCTGTGATTTGACCCTCAGGAGAGACAGTCATTATAGATCCTGGAGGAAGCTTTTTTACACCGGATAAAATGGTCAATGGTTCAGGAACAGCGTGAAACATGAGGTAATAATGAAGCGCAATTTTATCGATCGAGGTATCGATATTACCAAATTCCATTAAAGCAGGTAAGGTAGAGGCGAATTTGAAACCATGATTTACATCTGCGCTGTAATAAAGGGGTTTAATACCTAGACGATCTCGTGCAAGTATTAAATTCCCTGTATCTTGTTCCCAGATTGCAAAAGCAAACATACCACTCAAGCGATGAACACATTCTTTTCCCCATGCATGATAGGCCTTCAGAAGTACTTCCGTATCACTATTTGAATCAAATGAGTATCCTTTCGATTTTAAAACGTCGCGTAATGCTACAAAATTATAAATAGATCCATTAAATACAAGCGCCAACCCTAATTCCGAATTGACCATGGGCTGCATGCCGCGATTAGAGAGATCAAATATTTTCAATCGCCTGTGTCCCAGTGCCATATTTTTAGTAAGATATATTTGGCCATCATCAGGTCCTCGGTTAAGCTGTTTCAACAAAGCCTTTTCTAGATTAAAAAGAGGAATGTTTTTTTTATTGAATTGAAACTCCCCAGCAATACCACACATAGACCCTCCCTTTTTATAATTTTGCAGTTAATGGGTTAGATTTATCGATTAAGGTAACATTTGATTTTAATGGTTTAAAAAATAACAGGCGCGGTTGACCACCAAACTTGGTAAATTCTTCGGGTTCCATCTGTTTTAGTGTTTTTTGTAAAATTCTTTTTGAGCCTTCATTTGAGGGATGAACTGTAGCCGCAATTTCTTTAATGTCTTTTTCTAAAGTATCACTAGCGCTCTCAGAGATAATATGTTTAATAAACTTTTTTCCTAAAATTGCAATTTCAGTTCCATAACCTTTTCCCCAAAATGCCTCATCAAGGATATAAGCAATTTCCGCGACATTTTGATGGCCTATGCCTATATTGGCGAAATCGGTTAAAGAATGTTTTATATGGAGGTAACCGATAAATTCTTGAGTATTCGAATGGTAAATGGAAAATACAGAAAATTTATTACCCGAATTCCAACATTCAGTTTTTTCTTGTATAAATTCTTTTATGGTAGCGGACTGCCAAATTTTTCCTTCACCAAACAGGTTTATATTTTCAGGGTTCTCTAAAAGTTGGGTATATTTATCGATTAAAAAACCTTCTTCATCTTGGTTAAGAGAACGGGCCTCCAATCTGTTTGAGTAAATTGTATATTGATTTAACTTGCTTTTAATGAGTATATTCCCCAACTTGTTTGAGGTATAGGTTATTTGCTTCATCGATGTATTCCCCGACTAGTTTTTAGTGAGAGTCTCTAAGGACAGGTACTCATTGATTCGTGTTTGTATAGAGGTTTTTGCAGTAAGAATTCACTGATGTTGTGTTTCACAATATCTTTAATACAATGATTATGAGAAAATACCTTGCGTTGGCGATCGGAACTGGTACCAGAGTCCATGATAAGCTCAAGGTTAGAAAAATAAGTTTGATAGCCTAATCTTTTAATGTATGGGCTTAGTTTTTCAATCCATTCATTGATATCCTCGCGCATTAATTTCGTTTTGCCTTCCGTATTCATTAATAGCTCAGCATCTAAGCCATAACGAATCGCTCTCCATTTGTTTTCACGAGAAAGCCAATAAGGGGGATAAGCTACTGATTCAAGCCAGCTTCCATTATCAGCAAACCAATGGGCAAGAGCATGAACCAAGGCAACTAGGGCGAGAGTTTCTGATAAGGTTGCTGCACCATCACAAACACGAATTTCTAGTGTCCCAAAACCAGGGCTTGGTCTTAAATCCCACCATAAATCTTTAAGGGAGTTAATTGAGCCGCATAACTTTAATGTTTTATACAGATTTTCAAAGTCTTGCCAGGTTTTTACTTGATAGGGCTGTCCTGCTGTTGGGAGTGCCTCATAAGTGGTTGGTCTATATGAGGCAAGTCCTGTATCTATTCCTTGCCAAAAGGGAGAACTTGAAGAAAGGGCTAATAAATGAGGCAAAAAATACATAAAAAAATTGTTAAACCGAATACAATCTTCGCCGCTAGACATCCCGAGATGAATATGTAATCCATAGACACTCATGCGTCGTGTAAGCCATTGATTGCGATCAATAAGCTCTTGATAACGGGCTGTTGGGGAAACAATCCAATCAGAGTATTTAGAAAATGGGTGAGAGCCTGTTGTTGCAAATAGGACTCCTAATTCCTTTGTTGCAAGTTGAAGTGAAGCAAGTGTTTTATGAAGATCCTCTTCCACTTCCTGAACAGCAATACACTTATCGGTATTTACTTCTATAGTACTCAAATAAAATTCAGGCTTAATTTTTCAAGATGTGCTGTCGCATTTAGCACCTCGGTGGCTCTTGAGCATAGGTTGTAGTCTTTAGCATTAATGAGCTGGAGCTCAATTTCTACGCCTAGCGTTAAAACCCCATTACTTTTAAAATAAATTTCTCCTCTCTCAGAGAGGCATGTCACTTGGGACGTATTTTTAGTTAAATTTAAAAGGTTATTACGTTGATTATCCATTTGATAATCCTCCTTTGTTAATCATCTCGGAGAGTGTTAGTAATTGGTGTATTGAACGTTTTTTCAATACTATTTTTGAGGATATTGCAACAGCTATATTGACTAGTTAGATACTTCAAATAACACTCTAAATAATTTCCATTCAAATTATTTGTATAGAAATTATTTTTTATGGTAACGGTTATATTGTTTCTTTTCAACCGTAACTTTAGCGAAAAGAGTAATCATAATGTGAGGATAGAAGCTAATTAGCCGAAGAATGCAGAGGAGGCGCGGCCTTGCGAGGCAGTATTCGGTGTCGCAAAACAATTAAAATTTGTTGGGCTATTCGGCGCTCAATACTCTGTTACTGCCGATAATTCTTGTTCTTGTAAATTGTTTATTGCCCAGTTATTTAGAAATAAAAGCACTTCTTCTGGGCATTCTAATCCAAGAGAATTGCTTCTTTTTAAGCCTTCACCTAAGCTTGCATTATGAATAGAGAATATACTTTGGTTTAAATAGTTTTTGGCTTTGATACAGGCATTAACGGATGCGCTAATTGCTGATTTTGCGCGACTAAAGTTGCCAGATTTTTGTTCCCATACTGCATAGCGAAAAAAAGCTTCAGCGAGCATCATGTAAGCATAACTACCATATTGGTTTAAGTTTGTTTTACAAAGATTAATTGCTTCGATTAAAATTTTTCCATGTTCAGTGTGAGAACCGATTGTATCTAATTTTTGATATAAAAATTGAATGTAACGCTGGTTTGCATGAATTGATTCAAACTTCATTGCTTGATTTAACCAGTAAAGCTCCAGGGTAGAAAACGCTTTTTCTTTTGCATCGAATGCTTGTTGCGAAAGATGAAAATAATAGGCCCCACGCAACAGCATGAAATGGTTGACTCTCTCTTCATCATGAGCAAAAAAAGCTTTAGCACAAGGTTTATCTTTAGTAATTATTAGTCCTAACGCGGAGTAAAGTTGTTTCCACAGGGTATCATACTCACTTTTCTCACAAACAGTGACAAAACGAACAGAAAATTTAGCGATTTTCACAATAAAAGAGAGTGAGGTAAGCGTCACTTGAGAGAAAAATTCTTGTTCATTAAAATTGTTGCTGTCTAAAGAAGAAATGAAAATTTGGTCAGCAAGATTAGGCTGAGGTTGTAGATCAGGTGGCACTATCTCAACGGAACATCGCAATGTTTACGCTCTCAAAGAGTTGGTTAAATGTACACTTTGATTTGCAATATATTACATTGTACTTAATATTTAAAGAGGGTGAATTGGGATAAAGGATGGTATTGGTGTCATTTAAGCGATATAGAGGGATTAATTGTGATGAAGATAATCGATTGAGCTTCGCTACCTGGCTCAAAAAAAGCGGCGTAAAAGCCGCTTTTCAATACTCTTTTCATATAAAAAAGTTTTATATGAACCGCAAGAAAAAATTAACAATAGGAAAATGCTGTATCCTTGCTATGATCTTTCAAGAAAGGATTCATAACTATGTCAGTTATCCTAAGCATGTCCCTGTTCATAATATCTCTTGCATTATGATTGATTACAAATTTTTCTATTTCTTGTGACTCGGTATCATCAATAAATGGCTTTTCATGGTGAGCCATTGCCGACATAAGCGGGGCAAAAGACGCAGAGGCCTGATAAGCCTTGACATCCGGTAACCCTTTCTTCAATTGGTCTTGATAATAACCTATAATAACCTGTAGATGCTCTTTTAATCTTACGACATCTCCAAACAAAGATCGATAAGGTTTCTCATCTTTCACCGCAGCATTTAATCGAACTAAAATATTATTCATATCATTGATATAAGCTTGATTATCAATAAGATTTTGACGACCTTGACCATAGTGGTGAGATTTCAAAACACTGTTATTTTTATCTACCAATTGATTAAAGTTATAAACTATGGATGAAATATCATGAAGAGCATATGAAGAACTTAATAGGTCATATGCCTCTTGGCTTGTTAATGGTAATTTTTTAGATTTCTCATCGGAGTTAAAAAACGAATCTTTAGGCGAGTTGGAATAATGTTTCATTATTTCCCCTTGTGTGTTAATAAACTATCAAAAAGGGCAAAATTATACCATCCTTATATTAAGGGAGGCTTAATAAAGTTAATTTTTGTGCAAAAAATGGCTAAATTAGATTGATTTATCCATTAGGGTTTGGAACCAAATGTAATGCTACTCCTGTAAACGCCTTATTGAAATGTTCAAAACTGTCATAATACTCTGCGAATGAAGGATACATTTTGACTTCACCATGTTCAGGATCAATGACTTGAAACTGCTCTTGCCATACTCTTGCGAATAAAACATGAAGTCCCTGACTCCGCGAAGAGCGAGAGATAAGAAAGGTAAAGCCCTCTTTAAAAAACGCGTTGTTTATGGAATAAGGATTTTCTATTTTTAGTACACTGTATTGATCTATCTTGTTTTTATTCTGATGAAATAAGGTATATTGATTTATAATATGCTGTGATAATTTAGGGCGACTGTTTTTAATTCTGTTGCTTAAATCTAATAAATCTTCCGTTTTTTCTACAAAATCCAGGCCGATCATTTTTATTTTATATTGGCTCAGATAGAGAATAACTTTTTCAATATCTGCTTGTTGGCCAGGTCCTAGCCAAATGTGCTTATAAATCTCGAGCTCTTGGGTGCGCGTGGGTTCATTAATCAATTTAAGTTCTTTTAGAACCATTAAAATACTACAAGCAAAACAAGAACCAGGAAAAGTTTGTATTAAAGGAATAAACTCAACGTTGGAGAGACCAAATAATGATTTATCAATATTATTTAGTAGATTCGATAATTCACTATCTTCTAAAACATAATCAGCCAACTCATTCGATGAAACAATCATCTATTCAAAACCAGAGACCAGGTGTTTGCAGAGAGTTTTGTTTTCAACCAAAATATATTTTTTAATCTCTTCAGCAATATTTTTTGTCTTATAAAAGCTGAGATTGATAGCCATTTTTTTCTGTTCTAGCTCAAGACAGAGTTCGTTAAGACAGCTTATAATTTCTCGTTGGAGAGAGGTAGGAATATTTTTATCAAAAGTGATAACAATATTCTTTTCCCAATCATCTTTACCTAATGACTCAAGAGACGATCTTATTTTTTTCAGAAAGACCTGTAAAGAAGTTAAAGTTGCGCTACAGTTTGATTGATTAAGATAAATTTTCATTGGTTAAATCTATATAAAATACTTAAATAAAGTATATTTTGGTTGATTATAGAACAAAAACCACTTTAAATGATAGATGTTTTAAACATCGGGCAAGCAATGAAATTATGAACTCAAATCATCAATTAAAAATTGTTCTAGCTAGCGCCTCTCCAAGACGCTTGCAAATAGTGCAAGAACACGGATTGACAGCAGTGGTTATGCCGGCTGATATTGAAGAAATTCGACAAGAAGACGAAGAAGCTAAAGAGTATGTAACTCGCCTTGCGCGAGAAAAAGCACAAACGATTTTGTCTCGAGGAGCAATAAAGAATGCTGCGCTTATTTTGGCCGCAGATACTACAGTGGTTTATCAGAACCATATCTTAGAAAAACCTCGCGATCATGAAGATGCATCGCGAATGTTACATCTGTTAAGTGGTCATTCTCATGAAGTGTATACAGGTTATGCGCTAATTTTTCTACCCGAACAGCAATGGTATGTTAATTATGTGACAACCCATATTACTTTTCATCCTTTAACAGAACAGCAAATAAAAAATTACATCGATTCAGGAGATCCTTTTGACAAGGCTGGAGGATATGGTATTCAACAAGTAGGTGATACCTTTGTTAAAGAAATAAAAGGCTCCTATTACAATGTAATGGGATTGCCTATTGAAGAGATTTTGGAAAAAATATCACTTCGAGACTTTAAATCATGTGCATCGTAACAAAATGGAGCATGGTTTGATTAGTAAATGATTGTTTAACGAACTCCATGTTTTGACTGGTTGCCATGTCACTTAATGATTATTTATTTTTTAATTGCCATAGAGTTAATTGGGCTATGGAATGCTGAAACGTACGCTCAGTTTCACGGATTACGAACGGAATGTCTTCTGTTGCAAGCAAATTAAATCGAGGTTTTAGTAAAGACTTTAAGCCTTCGAGAGTCTTTTGAAATTCTCCATTAACTCTAATCCCCCCAAGCCAATTGGATTTATCAGTGTATTCTTCACGCCAAGTATAGGAAGAGGTTAAAGCCAGGAATCCTTTCGGTTTAAGACGATCGCTGATTGATGTTAAAAAAAGGGTTGGATTATAGAGTTTGTCTATTAGATTACCGCAAAATATGAAATGATACCCTTTAAAAATTGGCTTAAGATTACACGCATCGCCCTGAATAAAATGAACTTTATCAATTAAATCATGATAACCTAAATCGGATAGTTTTAATTCTTTATAATCCACTAAATCACCTTCAGAAGCTAGTGCATATCGAATAATTCCGGCTTCTTTTAAATGCACTCCTTGTTGGATAAAGCGAGTTGAAAAATCAATTGCATCCACATGTTCAAAGTACTTGGCTAATTCAAAGCTAAAACGACCAACAGAACAACCAATATCCAATGCTTTTAAATGGGGGCCTTCCATAAAAAATTCTTTACATCGATTAATACATGCGACAGGGAAATTAGGTACTCCGAAATATTCATTTCCATAATGAAATTCTAAAGATTGAGAAATTAACGGATCAGTTTCATAGCCATTTATTTTTTCTGTTGGTGGTAAAGGCGTTTCACTTTGTACGTAGCGAAAACCTGCATGTTGAAAGAAGTGACGCCTAAACGCGTAACGAGATTTTTTTGTGGCTAAATTACCTGTTGAAATCCAAGAGCCTCCCTTGATTAAATTGTGCTGCCCATCAAAAGTTGGGGTGGAAAAATCATCATATAACTGATGCACTTTAAAACCCGGAAATGCATCTATTGGTGTTTCAGTCCATTGCCACACGTTGCCTATAACATCATAGAACGATCCATTTTTAAATTTATTAATTGGGCAGGATGAAGCATAGTATTCAAGATGAATATTTCCTGGGGCTTTTTGCCAATCAGTGACATTTTCTTCAATTTTATTACGAAGAATAGTCCACTCCTCCTCTGTTGGGAGGCGGATATATTTATTTTCAAGAAGTGATTTCCAATTGCAAAAAGCTTTAGCCTCATGGTAATTTACTTCAACAGGCCAGTTAAGCGGTAAGGGTATTTCTTCAAGTAAGTTTCTTTGCCAAAATTGACCATTTTCAAAGCGCCAAAAGCGAGGCATTTTTGCTTTGGTATACATTAACCATTGTTTTCCTTCAGAAGTCCACCAGTCAAAGTTTTCATAGCCTCCGGCCTCAATAAAGAGTAAAAACTCTTGATTAGAGACTAAAAACTTTGATGCATGAAAATCATTGACTAAAACCTCATTGCTACCATATTCGTTATCCCATCCAAAGAGGGTATTGTCATACCCACGACCTAATAGGAGGTGTTCACCCGTTACGGCGATTAATTCATTTAGTGGGGCATTTCCTACTTCTTGGCAAGATGGCCAGTTTTGGGATTTATGTAAATAAACTAATGGAACCATTCTTAAAATGACAGAGGATGTTTCAAGATGAATTCGTTCGTGTTCAATACCCATTAAAATGAGCCAAACTATAGAATCCTGGTTTATTGGTGTTCCGGCAGGTATTGAATCAATCAATCGTTCAATTAATATTTTTACTCGCTTGCGATAATCAGTAACTTCTTTTACTGTTGGCCAATTATAATGAGCAGTATTCAAATCATCCCAAGACATTTCATCAACACCAACAGCAAACATTGATTCAAATCGTTCATTAATTCTTTTGTCAATGTATTGTCCAAGAATAAGTTTATTGATGAAAAAAGTCGCTGTATGGCCGTAATAGAATATCAAGGGATGCCTTAATGGCTCGGCACGCAGGTAATAGGCGTCCTCATCTGCAATGCAAGCAAATAAGTTTTCATAAATTTCAAAGGTCTTTTGAAAATACTCTTTCAACGCATCTCGTTTTTGTGCAGTTAATGAACCATCCAGCACGAGAGTTTTGCATGTATTTATTGGGTGTGCTTCCATTCTCTAATACCTATTTTTGAATCCATAATAATCTTAAAGTGTATGCATATTTCGCGCCAAAAATGGATAGGCAACGGTTTGTTACACGCTAGGTACAAAAATAATAGTCTATCAGAGTGCTCTATTATAGGTATTTGATAAATAAATTTAATTAATCTATTCTAATAAGCACTTGTCTTAATAAAGTAGTTATCAATATGGATGTTCATGAACTATCTATTGGCTTGGAATTAGAAGCCAATGTGATTGATATAGATACAGGAAAGGCGAGTCTCGACTTTAACAACAGAGCGTTTCAAAAAATTTCAGCCTATTTTCTTTCTCAGGGCTATCCCGCGCTTCAGACGGAGTTTGATGCTGCTACAATTGAACTGTCTACCTTGCCTTATCACAATTTGGATTTGGCGTTTCAGAACCTTTCTACCTATTTGCATGCTGCCAATCATTTTTTATCGCAGCAAGGAAACTTGTTGCTTTTGTTAGGTTTGCATCCGGGAAGAGGTCGTGATGAATTGGTCATGACGGATAGCCCCTATTGTTTGGCATCTTTACCGCTCATGGCGGAACAAGGCGGTCCCTTATTTTATTGCAGTTACCAAATAAATCTCGGGATTGGTGTTAACGACATCGACTATTTGATTCCATTATGTCATTGGCTGCAAGTATATATGTGGCCATGTTCTGTAATCACCCAATCTTCTCCTGTTTTTGCTAATAAAAACACCAATTATAAATCATTTAGGGTTCGCCTTAATGACTCTCTAAGTGGGAGTCGTACCGGTCCATTACCTTTAGACATTCGTAATTTAAGTGAATTGAAGCACTATTGTAATCATTTACCGGATAAAGCAGATACACGACGTCAATATAATGTATGGTATGATATTCTTCCGAAACCGCTTGATCCAGCAAACCCTTTTGCTGGTTACCGTATTGAGATCAGAGTTGCTGATACTACAGCACTTTCAAAGCTTTATGTGTTTACGCAAGCAATGCTTCTCACTTTTATGAGTATTTTACATAAATTAAGAGAAAATGAATTATTACTTCTTCCAGAAAATAGGTGGTTCATTCTTAATCGCGATAGCGTATTAAAAAAAGGAAATGAGGCGAGAATCACGCGAAACGGAGAAGAGTTTTTTTCCATAAAGGAGTACCTTAATCTTATTTGGCGTCCAATAGTTGCAAACTATGCTGACTATTTGAGTATCGATATAGATAAGCTTATTTCTGAGCTGGTTCAGGAGTCTCGTTCTGAGAGTATCTTAAAACAATTTCCAGCGATAACTCCAGATCAAATTGCACTAAATTATGCTTATTCCGATTTCAATCTAAGCGAGTAATGAAGTTATTGATCACGCCATAAAATTGCTGCTATCTCGCCTTGATCCTGAAATACCTCCAACAAATTATCCAATGAGTTAATCGGGATATTATTAACAACTAGGTGAAATACCAAATTATGATTATTTTTACTATGGATATACCCTGCTAAAGCTTGCCCCTTAAGGAGCATTCCAGATTCTGTGCCCACTACATAAGAACCTGGTTTTGCATAAACATTGCCAGCTGCCCCAGCGAGTGTTGGATTTGCTTTGAAATTCTTAACAAAATCTAATGAGCCATCGACTGCAAGGATGGGTAATGCATTAAAAAAGGCATCGAAAGACGTTTTTTGTTGTGACATTATTTCTAACCATTGAGTAACGACTCTACTTGTTGCCGTGGTATCACCTCCGCCGCTGCCATCAACAAAATGATAATCTGAAGTGGTAATACCGTATTTGTCGTGGAGTTGTTTTTTCTCCATAGCTAAACTGCCGGCCATAGTACGCTCCCCATCGGTGAGGCCCAAAAGCATTAGGCTCGTATCGGCACCTATATTGTAACTCACTTTGAGAATAAATTTTGCATGCTCTTGGTATGCTGGTGATTGAAGCGATGCAGCCTGATTCTCCTCATTATAAAAATGGCTAGGTTTGAGTAGATGTGTGGGATTATCTTTTACTTTGGTAATCTTGGACACATCAACCCCTGCTTGTTGCAGCGCCTCAATGAATACTGTTCTTGCGAAATTCGCAGGTTTTGTGATTCTATAAGTTTGAATCAGGGGGTAGCTGTTGGTCAACGGAGGAGAAAAGTTGCTTGGTAAATCTCCTTTGATTAAGCCAAAACAATTGGGTTTTCCGATACACTCAGGCAGGATAGGTTTGAGTTCCAGGGTATATTTTTTATTGGGCTGTACGGTAACGAGCTCATTGACTACACTAAAAGCGTCTGATTTTGGACGCCAGTCCACAAGCGATTTTTCTTTGACTTTACCAGGGTTAATAATGACGTCAACAACATCATCATTAACAAATATAGGAGAGACATAAAATTGATTTCTAAAGTAGAACGCATTAAAAAGCCTGTCATCAATAATAACATCGCCATTTATTGAATTAATACCCGATTTTTTGATTTGTTTTGCTAAATCTTGATATCCTGCCAAAGGATTTGTTTTCGTAAGAATTGCATTACCTAAAGAATCAGCTTCATTATGATCAAATGGAGTAAACGCGATTTTACCATTGGGAAGGGTACGGCCGCCCATCGTCAAATCACCAGATGCAACCAGCACTAGATTACCCTTCAGGTTTCCATCCTCAATCACCCCCTCTTTATGCACTGTAGTTAGAGAGTGATGGCCTGGACCTACCTTATTTAATAATTCACCTACACTAAATATTTTACGAACTGAACCTATAAAAAAATGAGTGTCTGAATTTAAATTTAACACTTCCTTTCCTGTTTCAAGATTCAGAACACGTAACCCCCACGTTGCATTTTTATACATAGGCTTAGTGATGATTGTCTCTATATCCCCAGGGATAACTGTTGATGATGTCGATGCAGTATCAGTGCCTTGAGACATTGTTGTCTTACTTAAAACGGGCATAGATAAGATCATTAACAGTAGAGAAAGCAGTATGGTGGTCGAGTTGTTCTTAAGCATGGGCTTTGTCCTTGTTTGCCATAAATAGGGGCAATATGCATGGAGGCATTTTGTTATGTCGGCCACTAGAATATTCTATGATATGGATGATTTTTTCAAGTATAAATCAACAGCACGAAGTTAATTTTTAGGAAGATTTGAGATGGGCCATAATAAAATCTAATAAGAGTCGGGTTCGTTTGGGTAAGGCGTGCTGATGAGGATATATTGCATACAAATGGTAAAAACCAAAGTCATATTTTGTAAGAATTGGCTGTAGTTGCTGTTGCTGTAGTGCTATTCTGGCATTAAAATCAGTGAATTTACCTACTCCATACCCGTTAATGCAAGCAATAAGCGCACTGTCTATATCATTGCAATGAAATTGGGGTTCAAATGTGATACTTCCCTGTTTGTTATTATACGTATAATTCCATTTTTCGTGATTGATGTGACTTGAGTTCATGCAACTGATTATTCTATGATTTAATAACTCGTCTACTAATTTAGGTTCTCCATGTTTGCGAAGATACTCAGCACTGGCGTATAAACAAATCTTTTCTTTAGTTATTAGCCTCATTTGTAAACTGCTGTCTTTTAACATGGTCTCATCATCCATATAACCTGCGCCACGAATTACTAAATCCAGGTGTTCTTTGACGAGATCCAACTTTTGATTACTGAGTACTAAGTCAATTTTGATATCTTGAAAATCATCTAAAAATTGGCTTAAAAGAGGTGTTAAATAATGCCGTCCAAAATAAAAGGGAGCGCTGACTCTTATTAACCCCTTTGGTTTTTTCGCTGATGATTGGATTAAGGTAAGTGCGGTGTCTAATTCCTGTTGGATGCGGTAAGAATGTTGCCAAAACAGTTTTCCTTCGGATGTTAAGTGCAACTGTCTTGTGGTTCGTTTGAGAAGTGTGACACCAAGCTTAGATTCCAAGTGCGCAATGCGGCGACTTACTAAACCAGCAGATAACCCTAAATGTCTTGCAGCGTGACTAAATCCACCTTGTTGCACTACAGCCACAAATAGTGCTGTATCGTCTAACATTCCCATCGATTATATGCAAATAGTAAAATATGTTGTTCATTGTAAGTCATTGTTTCCTTATAGGAAACAACTTACCCTCGTTAAGGATCGTAGTTCAGAGAGATTTTATTGGAATTTCTTTTATTTTAACCCGTTACCGAGAGTGATCATGGATAACACGCATTTAATTAACCTGCCTGTGATTGATATTTCAAAAACGAAAGATCAACAGTACGGACTTGAAGAATACCGTAAAATGGATGAGGCATGCAAAACCTACGGTGCTTTTTTTCTTAGTGGATTTGCATCAAGAGTACAACTTGATTTACAAGGTCTTTTTTCTGAAGCAGAAGATTTTTTTAATTTAGATATGTCAATAAAAAAAAGCTATATTGCCTCTGCGGATAATCGTTATTTAGGCTATAGAGGAATAGGTAGTGAGTTTAGCGAATTGGCTCATCGTCAACATGAACCGTGTGAACAATATAAAGTGGGTTATTTAAATGATTTAAAGAATAAAACATCGACACTTGGGGGGGAGGCTATTCAGGCGCATCGCTCAATCTTTAAAAAATATTTGCAGGCTGGTTTCTATTCGTTGGAGTATATTGGCGCCTATGTTTTAGCAATAATCGCTAGGAATTTAAATTTAGGGGAACATTATTTTGCTGATTATTGCAATCATCCCAATCATCAATTAGGGCTTAATTGTTATCCTCATTCGTCAAATCCCGGTTATGCTGAACAGTATGGGATGAGTGCCCACAAAGATTTATGCTTAATGACTATTATTGCTCAAGATAAACCTGGATTAATGCTAAAAGATGTCTGTGGCGAATGGAAAATTGTTCCCTACATTCCCAATACGTTATTTATTATGCTTGGTGAGTTTATTGAAATTTGGACGGATGGCTATTATCCAGCACCTCTGCATCAAGTTCTAAAATCAACCACAGAGAGAAGACTATCTATTGTTTATAAATTACGGCCAAATTATGACGCTGTAATCCCGGTGATTAAAGGAATTAATCCTCATTCCAATTCGAGTTCAAGAACGGTCATTCATACAGGTAAGGCGTATGACGATAAATTAAAAAATATTATGTATATCAATTAAAAAAGGATAACGAATTTGCAACCTAAGATTTTATTAGTCAAAGAATCCCGCCATAATGAAAAACGAGTGGCGTTGCTCCCCGGAGATGTGGCGCAATTAATCAATTTGGGTGTGATGGTGTATGTTGAGGATTCCGCAGGCGTAGGGGCAGGGTATAGTAATGCCGATTACATATTGGCAGGAGCTAACATCCGCCATATCAACTATGATGAGGTCGACAGTTATCGTCAGGCATTTAGCGACATCGATATTATTGTGCGTGTCAAACGGCCTGACCGAACGCGAGAGAAAATAGAAAATAGTGTCATAAAGCCGTACACCAAAATGGTAGGTTTATTGGATATTCTTGAAAGAGATTCTGAACATATTGCAGAATATCAACGAGCTAAAATTGAATATTATTCATTGGATCAGTTTCTTTTTCCGGCTAATACGCCAATGGATTCTTTGAAGGATATGAGCCGAATAGCAGGTAGATTAGCCTTGAATCATGCGCTTGAAACCTTTAATGCGCCTGTCCAACATGTTGCAATTATTGGAAGTGGTGAAGCGGGCACAGCTGCATCTCAAGAATGTATGAAACACAACATCCCCCACACCATAATAACGAGTGATGTATCCAAATCTGCATTGCTTAAATTACAAGGCATAAATAATGTCGTTGTTGAGCGGCATTTATCATTAAAGATGAGGCAAGATAAAATTTACCAAATAATTAAGGATGTGGACATCGTTATAACGACAGCATCAACCGCATGGATTGCTGCACCCATGTTAATTCCAGAGTCAACCTTACTAAAACTAAAAAATGGCACAATTATTGTTGATTTAGCGGTATCTGATGGTGGTAATGTGTTTGGTAGTAAACACGATGCGACAGTAACGCTAAAAAATAATGTAAAAATTATTAATGTAAGTGGTTACCCCAAACAGTTACCCATTGAATCCAGTCGCTCCTGGAGCATTGCGAGTTCTTATTTTCTGTACCTGTTATTAACATCGCAAGATACGTTAATAAAACTAAAATATTGCTAGGGTCTGCTGACAATTCAGATTCCTAAGTCTCACGACTTGGTCAGCAGGGTTGTCTATTTGAGAGGATATCATATCGTGGTGGACAATAAATCCCCACAGGGCAAGCCTGAGCTTGCCCTTGTTTCTTAATAACATTTAAATAAAAGTCATCTTCTAGCACTCATGGCACCTCGATGGAGGTGCCATGAGTGCTAGAAGATGCATGTTATATTCTGCTAGTCCTGGCACTAGCTAGCCACACATTTTTTCCAAAGCGTATCAATATTGATTGCTAGTAAAAGTATTTTTTATGGTTTAATGCATTGCTCACTAGCTTTCAAATCATTGGATAATTGTGGATGCTCTTTCATTACAAAATCAAATACTTTTTTTAGATTACTGTTTCGTTCATTTAGAGCATCTAAATGTTCTAGGAGTGTATCAGCAGTTGCCCTCCCAAGAATCACTTCTCTAAGGGCATTAGCGGCGTCAAGTTTTTGTGTTTTGGTAAAGGGAGTGATGATTGCAGAATATAAAAATTTGAACTGAGAAAATTTCGACGTATAAGTGCCTAATTTTTCTCTATTAGAAATATAGTCATCAATTTTTTCTAGGGTATTGTAAAGTGGCAATATTTTTTCTATTTCTTTGAGTTGTATCGATTTGCTGAGTAATTGTTGTCTTGCTGCAACACCCTTGGAAGTACTGGCATCAATATAAGAGCTTCCATTCTTGTCAATCGTAACACTTACGAAAGGAGTTATTTTTTATCAGAGTGAGCTGTTTTACCAACATTTATGGGGTATAGCCTATTAACCTCCTCTAATCTTTTATTAATATGATAGATTGCTTGTGCGATTTCTTCTGATGTTGCATTGTCTTTAAAGTAAATAGTGATGGCGGCCCCGGTTGTTGCTCTTAATTTGGACTCCTCATCAATTGCAACGCCAAGGTTCCCAATATTAGGATTTACCGCTTTAATAGCTCCTACAATACCGATATTTAATTGATTAATAACATTAGCAACTAAAAGACCATTTTCGGGACCTTGCTTTAATGGGATATGAAGTTTTAAGTCATTACTATTCTCTCCATTGTGTTTCAAATATACAAAAAATTGATTATTATCTAAACATATATTTTGCTCACGTAAAACATCAAGGTGACTGTCATGATCTATTTCATAGCTAAATTTGTATCTATCCTTCCTAAAGCTATAATATAGATTGTGACTTGTATCAATAGCTTTTTTTTGTTGTTCTGCCAGTTCCATTATCGACTTATGCATTTCTTCAGTATAAGGCATGATTAACTCCTTCTGTAATTTCGTAATAATCAGCAATAACCGTATACTTTCTATAATACAAATTGGATATTTAGAGAACATGAAATGCACAATCAAAATCAGATTAGTAATTATTCCTATTTAGAATATAGGGTGAGATAAAACCAGTTAAAATATTCTTGCCTCCATTTCAAATACCCCTGCTCATTCTGCGAGATAAAAACCTTCCTTTATCTAAGCATCGCCACCAGAACGCAAAACAATGCCTTTCGTTGGCTCCCTTTTTAAGCATCTTATACCATCCGCCCATTCCTCTGATGTCATTTTCATTTCACCGGGTACTTGCCATTAATATGAGTGGTTAAGGTCATCAATAAGACAAGTTGAATTCAGGAACTCTTGTAAATAGGTAGGAAGATAGTCCATGTTATCCATCATAATCCTTTTCTTGTAAGGACTTGCTTTAAAAGCTGACTCCAAATAGTGCAGGATTACCATTTGCCCCTCTTTGTTGTTGACAGAGAGAATTTGACGAATAAAGTTAGGTTGAGGCCACTTGCCATGTTCGCTCCAAAATAAATTGTGTTTCTCATAAGTATTCGAAAAAAGTAATTCATCTAAAATATATTGCAGCGCTAGCGGAGTTAATTTAAATAAAATATTGTCGACATGGGGATGTACCAATATTTTCATTAGGAACTCTATGCGTTTTTTTTCTGGGATTTGGAAGTATGGGCTAGGTTTTCCGCTATGTAATAGAATAGAGGGGATTGCATCCTGGTAGCAGGGCGTAGTGAATAAAAATGTGAATATCTGTTGTAACACATCAGGGCTCTTTTCCTGCATTATAAATTTCAATAAAGACTCGATTTCATTAGATGAAAAATTAGACACATAACAAATGAGATTATCCATGATCGACTGAAGTAAGTTTGCTTTCTCTGTTGAAGTACATTGACTTTCCGCGATCAATTCCAACAACATAGGAATGTTGTTCATATCCAGCATGGGCCTTTGCATTCGCTCCATTTCACCCTTTTTGAATTCTAGTAACGCATTTTTTTCTATACAGGCGTCAAATTTCCACTCAATCGGGCTTGTGTGGCTCATTGCTTCAGCACATAACATATTAACGAGTAATGAGTGAGACAAGGATATTTTGATTTCTGGATGTATGCGCTTTAATTTAGAAAACAAGTGAATAATACTTTCTGTTTTTACATCGATAATTTGGTCTATATGTTCTATGAAGTAGCTCATCATGCTATTTTTTTCATGGCTGTCCGCTTCTTCCAAATAAAAGTTAAAATGATCGAAAAGAGACATACTGCCAATGATTGCTTTGTTACATGCACCTTGTTCACTAACATAATAGTTAAAATTTTGAGACATATTATCAATAAACGTTTTAAAAAGTTCATAGGTTGACAGGGTCAGCATGGAACGAATGTAGGCTGTAATGTTAAGCGATAGATTCTTCTCTTTAAGGAGGTAATTGCGAAAATCTTGGGTTTCTTTTTTCAATGTTTCCTGATTTTTGTTGGAAAAAACAGCAAGTTTTTTCGATGATATAAATTGATCGTTAACGAGTTCAAACCAGCGATAAAGTGTCGTCAACGAGTTTTTCTGTGCCACTTCTTTCAAGGATTCATAAAAATTCGTTTTCCATGACATGGCCTGATAAAACGGAGTTTTTGCAAAAGATAAGGCTTCTGAAATACTTTGATCGCCAGTCAATAGGTTAATAGATTCTGATACCTCCAAAAATGCTTCTATGGACTGTTGTTGTAAAGGAAATGGGTTAAACACTCGAATAATTTTGTCGGATTTATTTTGTTGATTTTCAAATTCTTCTTTGCTTATTTCTGAATGTGTTCCTTCATCTGGGTGATACATCAGGTATAGTGGGGAACCCGATGCTGGAGGATAATAGGCAATGAGTACTTGATTAAGACCCTGTAAATTCTCGATAAAGTCACTCTCCCTTAGCGCGCGCACGGTACTTTCTTGGCTGCAATTGCTGGCATCCTTCGCTTGCAATGGAATAATGATATCAATCTTTGTCTGATCGGGATTACTATGTGCTGCGAATGTAATAAAACGTGCAGGAGTTGCACCCGTACAGGAGTTAGCTATTTTATTAAAATAGCCAAAATACAGCCCTTGTCCCTGTTTTAAGTCTTTAGGTAGTTTTGAGGAGTCTGCGGGATGAATGAGATCAAATAAATTTTTGTGAGATAAGTCGCGTTCATTAAGATAAATCCCGAGATTTTTTTCCCCAACACCTGTAGAAAGGAAAAGTGATCCAACAACAGTACTAAAGAAAGTACATCTGTGTTGGTGCTGATAATCTAAATCGATATCGTATTCACCAAGGGCAAGAACGCGTTTCTTTGCTTTTCCAATGAGCATCGCAGTAGAGTAATCAAAAAAATGAGGGGTAGGGTAGAGAATGATGAGATCAGCATCAGCAATTTCAGGAATTAAAGTAGATTCATTAAACTCATTAAGCAATTGATGAGGCATATTGCTTTTAAATAATGCCTTAACAGGCTCTACATATTTAGATTTAACATTGACAACCACCTTGATGTCAATTGGCTCACTTTGCCTAGCGAACTCATTTATAATACAGTGCTGTAATTTAGCGGCAGAACTTGGATCACCTAAGGTACCTTGGGGAGCATGGGTGATAATAACAATTTTCTTCATGCTTTTCTCCGAAAAAGAGTTTAGGGGTGCCAAGCACTTTGTTTCTAAGTGGATGAACCATTTTTTGCTGGAGTGATTTTAAAGAGACAATATTAAGGTTTTATTAAGGATTGCGTTTCTGTGCTGTTGTTTGCTTCTGTGGTGTTATGAAGCATGGGTGGGGCTGCGCCATTAATTTTGATTGAAAAATCCGCTGTTGTAATATAAACATCCTATATCAATAGAAGTTCCCTAAGCAATCAAAGAGGACAAAGTGAGAATTATTAAAAACATTACTATTATTTTTTTCATGATTGGATACATACAATGTGCTGCTGCCAACACGGCACAAGTCAACAAATCGGATGATTACTACATGAGAATCGTGATAGAGCTTGCAAAAAAAAATCCTCACGCGCCTTTTGCTGCGCTTATTGTTGATAATAAAACAGGGAAAATTTTGGCTAGAGGACTTAATGCCAGTAAAGTTAATCCGACTTTTCATGGAGAAATGGTTGCAATCAATAATTGCATCAAAAAACATCCGCAAGTAAATTGGTCAAATGTTACTCTATACACTACCGCAGAACCATGTTCCATGTGTCAAAGCGCTGTTGTTTGGGCAAATATTCCAAGGGTAGTATTTGCTACTTCTCTGGATTATTTAAAAAGTCATGGCTGGGATCAAATCAATCTTCAAGCATCAGAAATTAACAAGAAATCTCCTTTTTATCATGGGGTAATTACCGGGGGAGTTCTTGCTGATAAAGCCAATCCCTTATTTGCAGCTCCTTTTCATCATGAATAAAACCAGTTCGCTATAAAACGTGACCGATGTTTTATAGCGAATTCACGTAGTATTAGGGAGTTTGACATATTGGAGCGTGTACCGTTAAGTTTTCGCATACAGTTTCTTTACCCAAGGCCCAATAGTAAGCCCTTGAAATAAAATTGAGAAAATCACTACCATGTAGGTCATCATCAAAATTGCATCGAAAGCAAATTTATTTGTTTTTCCAACTGTGTCACACAAAGAAAGCGCTAGCGCTACGGATATTCCTCCGCGTAGGCCACCCCAAGTGAGGACTTTAATACTATGTGGTGCGAAGCCCAATTGACGTCGCATTAAAGTTAATGGAATTGCGACAGAAATCCATCGCGCCAAAATGACTATCGGAATCGCAATTATTCCAATCAACAGATATTGTTTGTTGATGGTTAATACCAGTACTTCCAGGCCAATTAAAACGAAGAGTACGGCGTTTAGAATTTCATCAAGCAACTCCCAAAAAGTATCCAGGTGCTCGCGAGTTTTATTAGACATCGCAAATTTTCGGCCATGGTTTCCGATAAGTAAACCAGCTACTACCATTGCTATGGGGGCTGAAATATGAATTCGCTCTCCTAATGCATATCCTCCCATCACCAGCGCTAGCGAAATAAGAATTTCAACTTGATAATTGTCAATGGATTTTAGCATTTGATAGGTGATATACCCCGTTACCAGTCCGAATAAAGCTCCGCCAATGGCTTCTGTAGCAAACAGTATTAATAAATGCGAGACACTGACCTCTTGCGTCCCTGTGGCCATTTCAAGAATACCAAGAAAAAGTACAACCCCCACGCCATCATTAAAAAGTGATTCCCCTGCAATTTTCATTTCCAAATTTTTAGGTGCGCCTAAAACTTTCAAAATACTTATTACTGCGATCGGATCAGTAGGGGAAATAAGAGCTCCAAAAAGCAGGCAGTAAATAAAAGAGATTTGAATGTTGAGCGTATGCAGGAGCCAATAGGTTAACAAGCCTACAAGGACGGTGGATATAAGTGTGCCAATAAGGGCGAGTACAGTAACAACGACTTTCTGTTCCGCAAGCTGGCTAATATTAACATGAAGTGCGCCTGCAAAGAGTAAGAAGGCCAACATGCCATGAAGCAGAGCCTCATTAAAATTGACCAGCCCTAAAAAGTCTTTGGCATTTGAAATGATTTCAGGCCATATCATGCCACCGATATTTAAGCTTAAAGAAAACACTAGGGCTATAGCCATTAACCCAATTGTCGGCGGAAGTTGAAACAATTTAAAATTGATATAGCTAAACATCGCCGAAAGCGTGATGAGCACGGCAATGATTTCAAAAAGCGACATAAACATTCCTCTGTTTCAACCGAATTGACATTATAGAGTCCATTTGTTTTTTAATTAAGTCAGTATTAGCACAATATTTATGCGAGCAACAGCAAGCTGGAATTATCCAGGCATTAGCGCAGCTTAATTCCCTCATTATATTTTATGATCTAATATGCCCATCCCCAAGGATTACCCATTTATAGCTTGTTAACGCATCTAAAGACATAGGGCCACGCGCATGCAATTTTTGCGTACTAATTCCAATTTCAGCACCCATACCAAATTGTCCACCATCAGTAAAAGCTGTTGACGCATTAACATAAACAGCAGCGGCATCAATATGAGCTAGAAAATACTGCTGTGTTGCTTGCTCTTCGGCAATAATTGCTTCACTATGGCCAGAGCTATATTCCATAATATGCTTAACGGCCTGTTTCACTGAATCTACTGTTTTGATCGCCATTTTGTAAGAGAGGAACTCTTGGCCAAAGTCATCTGACGTGGCTTTATGGAGCAACTCTTTTGGATAAAATGATTTTATGGCGTCATAACTTAATTGATCTGCAAAAATTTCAACATTTTTATGGGCGAGCGGCTTTATGATTAAGGGCAAATCAGGCAATCGATCTTTATGAATTACTAATGTGTCCAGGGCGTTACAAACGCTCACTCTCCTCGTTTTGGCATTATCAATAATTAAACGGCCTTTTTCTATATCGCCACTTTGATCAAAATAAATATGAACAATTCCAGCACCTGTTTCAATAAAAGGTATTCTTGCATGTTCACGTACAAAATTGATTAATGCTTGACTGCCTCTTGGGATACACACATCGATGAGCTGATTCGCTTTCAAAAGAATATGAGTTGCCTCTCGTTCTAAAGGTAATAAATAAGCAATAGATTTGCTAATGTTGTGAGCAGTGAGTATTTGGTGAATCAATGAAACTAAAAATAAATTGGTGTGATGAGCTTCTTTACCACCCTTTAAAACACAGGCGTTACCTGTTTTAAAACATAATGTAAATGCATCAATAGTTACATTAGGACGTGATTCATAAATAATCGCTACAACCCCTAATGGAACAGACACTTTTTGGATATCTAATCCATTGGGAAGCTTTTTTTGTTCTAAGATTTTTGTTTGTGAGTAGGGTAACGAGACGACTGTTTCAATATCAGATGCTATGGTTTCAATTCGTTCTTTAGATAACAGTAAACGATCGTACTTGGGATCATCTTTACTCATTAATGCCAGATCTTTTTTATTTTCATCGATGATTTGATTTACAGAATCTCGTACTCGTTGGGCAAGTGCCAATAATATTTGGTTTCGCTGTTCTTCATTAACAAATCTTAAGCTGTAGCTTTCTTTTTTAGTTGCTTTAAGCTGGTTAGTGACTTCTTCAATCATGAGAGCACCTTAAAAAATGTGTAAATGATCATAATGAATAAACTCCGGTTTTGCGGAGTGGCCTAAATATTCATTTAATTTAATTGCATCGTATTTAGCAAGCCCAATCCCTATTTTTTCATTATTGGGAGTCAGTATTTCGATTAAGTCGCCTCGCTTAAAATCGCCAGTAAATTTTTCAATGCCTACAGGTAATATACTGATAACTCGCTTATTTTCTTTTATAATTTCCACAAGGCGAGTATTTATAGTGATTGTTCCTAATTTATTTTCACCATAAGCAATCCATCTTTTTATATTGGATCTTTTTTTAGTAGGTAAAATGGTGGTACCCAAAGATTCATCATTAATGATGCGCATAATCACCGCGTGTTGATTGATACTCGCTATGTGTGTTGTTACTCCCAGATTAGACATTCTGCGAGCTGTCCCAAGCTTGCTAATCATCCCACCTCTGCCATGAAGACTTTTTACCGTAGAGACTTCAGGCCAATCATTTTTGGGATGGATCATGGCAATAAGTTCTGAGTCGGCTTCATTGGGGTGTTTGGTGTAGACCCCTTCCACGTTACTCAAAATGATGAGTTTATCCGCATTAATCATTGCGGCTATAAGACCTGATAATTCGTCGTTATCAGTAAACATCAATTCTGCAATCGCAACGCTATCATTCTCATTGATAATGGGTACAATATTCTTATGCTCTAAAATTTCACGGAGTAATCTTGAAATATTCAAATAGTGCTGTCTCGTTTGAAAATCTTGCTTAGTAAGCAACAGTTGTGAGGCAAGCATATTATATTTTTTGAACATCGAAGCATAAATATGCATCAGCTCATATTGGCCCAATGATGCTAAAACTTGTTTTTCTCCTATTGAACTCCCGTACTGGCGATCAAAAAATTGACGTGCAACTTTTCGACCCGAAGCAACCGCCCCTGAACTTACCAATATCACTTGATGGCCGCTTTTTTGGAGTGTGACGATCTGTTCCACTAAATGGAGCATAATAGGCTCAAATGGAGTGCCATCACTTGATAAAATACTTTGGGTTCCGACTTTGATAACTATTTTCATTGTTGACTCATTAATATAGCTTTCCCAATTGATTGGGTTACTCTTTCATGGCTTTTAAGAATCGATCATTCTAATTCTTAAAACATAATACTTAATTTACAGTGCTATTGCTCTTGGCAATTATAAAAAAATGGAAACAAATATAAAAAATAGTCTATAAAAGAAATAAGGGGTTATTAAAAAAAATAATATGATGAATCTTAATAAGAAAAAAAGTATTTTTGCAGGATTATACGGGAATACTTTGGAATGGTTTGATTTTCTTCTCTATGCTAATTTTACTCCCTTATTTGCTGAGTTATTCTTTCCCTCTAAGATGTACTTTGTTTCTCTCCTTCTTACGTTTGGTGTGTTTGCCGTAGGTTTTTTTATGCGTCCCTTGGGTGGGGTGTTATTAGGACATTATGCGGATCATGTTGGAAGAAGAAAAACTTTAATTTTTTCAATGTCTATTATGACTTTTTCTACAGCGTGTATTGCGTTAATCCCTGGTTTTAATACTTTAGGCATCGCGTCACCTATGTTATTTGTTTTTTTTAGGTTAATTCAAGGAATTGCTGTCGGTGGAGAGCTTCCTGGCTCAACCACTTTTCTTATTGAGCATATGGCGGATCATCGACGTGGATTTGCAGGAAGTTTAGTATTAAGCACCGCTTTTCTAGGCATTTTTTTAGGCTCGTTAACTGCTTCTTTTCTTAGTGTTTTATTGCCCGATGATGCTCTTAGAGACTGGGGATGGCGTTTGGCTTATTTGATAGGTGCTCTACTCGGAGTCATAGGAATTTATTTGCGGGTGACCAGTGTGGAACCCAGCACTTTTTTGCATACGAAGCATACTACAGAACTTCCTGTGAAAATTATTTTTTCTGCACACCGCCGCAAATTACTGTTGGCTATTATTTTTACAAGTATAATGGCTATCAGTAATTATTTACTTATTGCTTATATAACAAGTTTTCTTGTCAAATCAGAGGGATTTATATTAAAAGATGCCCTGGTTGTTAACTTTATTGCTTTATTCGTTTTGACGGTGTTAATCCCTTTGATGGGATTATTATCCGATTTCTTTGGTAGGAAACCAATTTTTTTGTGTGGTGCTTTTGGCATTTTAATTTTTATTTACCCTATATTTATTCTTTTTTTCAGTGGTGTTTGGTGGCATGTGCTTGCAGGAGAAATATTGTTAGCCATAATGCTTGCCCCTTTGAATGCTACAGTGCCTACTATCCTGGCAGAAATGTTTCCTACGGCTATTCGAGCCAGTGGCGTATCTATTGGCTACAATATAGGCCAGGCATTTTTTGGTGGGACAATACCTGTAGTCGCCCTGGCTTTAGTTGAGTTAACGGGTAATAAATATGCCCCAGCGTTCTATATTTTATTTTGGGCCATTATCGCGATTATTGCTGCTCGCTATGCGCAAGAGACTTATCTTAATAAATTAGGGTAAGATCAAGAGCTCGGCCCATTTAATTTTTATTATTTATTTCTTTAGTGGTGATTCACATGTTTCTAGGGGACTAACAGCCTCTAATGGAATTCTGGAAGCATTCAGTACGCGGCAAACACAGCTGTAATGCCCGAGAATGGTTAATAACTCCATAATGAGCGCGATGCTATAACGTTCCAGTAACATGTTAAAAGTTTCATCTGTTAACGTGGCCAGATCCTCGAACTCATCGACTACTTGGCAAATAAAATTCTCTTCATTAGATAAAGAGAGAACTTTTTGTTCCGTACAGATAACATCTAATTCTTCAGAACTAATTCCTACTTTTCGGGCCAATGCTTTATGCTGGTGCAGCTCATAAGCTGAATTAGTTTTAAATCCATAACGGCAAATGGCGATTTCACGTAATCTGGGATCAAAATTTCCCTTATAGATACCCGCAACAAAATCCAACCATGGTTTGTGTGTATTTGGTGCTAAAGTAAGCAAACGATGAATATTTAAAGGAGGGAGGCTTTTTAATAAGTCTACCGTTTCTGAAGGTAACTCATCATCTTGAGGTAAAGGGATGTGTTTTGGCATATTCATTTTTTATTTTCCTTAATTCAAATATAAATCGTATCTAATTAGGCTGTATTCTGTTCTCGATAAAATATTCCAGCAGCTAACTCCTCATAAAGCCGAATAACACTGATTAATTGCTCTAATTTACTGAGCGTCAGTTGATATGCCTGTTGGTTAATTTCTATCCTGCTGTAGAGTAAATCATTGTGACTAATAAGACCTTTAGCATAGAGGTCTTGTTGCAAATTATATCTTTTCTTCAAGGCCGCTAAAGAGAGATAGTCTTCATGGTATTTGGCCATTAGTTTTTGGTTGGCGGCAATACTATTGGCAATGAGGCGTAATGCATTTTGGATGACATTATTATATTCCGCCAAACTTCTATTAAAAATGGCTTTGCTGGTGAGAATTTGTCCAAACAAGGAGGGAGACAAGTTAAATGTAGCATATACATCACCATAAGGTGCTGAATGGGTAGGATTGCTCAATGTACCATTTAAGCTTGCCATTCCCCAAAAATAATCTAACGTTAGGGCTGGAAGGAGTTGGGATTCTGTAATATTAATGCCACTACATGCGGCAAGTAGGGACGTTAAGGCTACCATTACATCCGGTCGACGTAAAATCACTTGAGTATTAATCTTGTCCAGCGGCAGCGCCTTACTGGGTAAGTTAATAAATGAGTTACTGGATTTTATTTTTCCGGGCGGCTCATTGATTAAATAATGCAGTGCATTTTCGCTGGCGATGATGTTGTTTTGTGCTTGTTTTTGTAATCCCAGGATACTTTGTAATTGGCTGGTTACAGTTAATAATTGCAAATTATTTGCGAGGCCTTGTTTTTTTGCTACTTTTAAGGAAAATAACAGTTCTTTATTGTCCTCTTCAATTTGTTTCAATAGCTCTAATTGATGATTCCAGGCAAGTAGCGAAAAATAACTGCTTATCACTTCACCAATAACCGTCAAGCGCACCCCAAGATAAAATGCTTTAGTACGTTTTAAGACAAACTCTGCTTTTTTTTGCTGAAAATAAAGCGCAACGAAATTTTGGTAATAGCTAGGGAGAACGCCATAAAATACGCCAGGGTTTCCTAAAGCAGGATCCTGGGAAAATCCCATTAAAACATTCAAGCCAGGCAACCAATTTAAGCGGATCGTTTGCAGCTCTGTCTGCGCAACACGAATTGATCGTTTGGCGATTGTCACATTATTATTGTAACGAAGTGCTTTTTGCACAAGCTGATTTAGCAGCGGATCCCTAAAATCTTCCCACCACGCTTGATAAGGAAGTCGATTTAATGCATCATTGCTTGAGGCTCTTAGATATGTAGGAATATCAATCGACGAAGGTTGTGAATTTTTTGCGCTTGGCATGCATGCTACTAGCGCACTTGTCATGACTAAAATAATTAGTGTTGCCAGGCTGCGCAATTAAATGGTTTCCATAAAAATAACATGACTGATATTAAAAAATGGTAACACAAAAGTTTCGAAAGTTAAAACCTTATACAGTTGTACTTTCCTTGGTCTTACTTGCAGTTTTATATTATTTTTTCTCTTTTTTAATCCCCTTTACTAATAATGCTTTTGTTGTTGCCAATGTTCGCCCGGTAGCTGCGATTGTCAGTGGATATATTACGGATTTATATGTGGAAAACGAACAATATGTTCATAAGGGACAACCCTTATTTACTGTTTTTCAAGAGCCTTACAAACTCACTTACAATAGGCTCATTGAAGAGGTTCATACGGCGAAGGTGGATCTTCAGAGTTTACAGCATCAATTAGAAAAAGATAAACAATTACTGATACAGTATGATCAAGAGTATAAGCGTATCCATTTAAATTATCTTCGAAATAAAGCAGTTTTAAAATCAGGAGCGATATCTGAAATTAACGTTAAAGATTTACACTATGACGATCGTGGTAGTTTCGCCAAAGTGAATATGCAAAAGCAGCAAATTAGCGTTGATGAAAAAAATATTCAGAGTCTAAAGCACAAAATCAAAGCGTTAATTTATAAAATGCGTTATGCCAAAGTTAATTTAGAGCAGACGACTGTTTATGCTCAAAGTAATGGCCGTATTCAAAATATGTATTTATCTTTGGGAGCGCCCATCGAAATTAATAAACCCATCTTTTCTTTTGTGGATACCGATAATTTTTACATACAGGCTAATTTTACAGAAATTGATTTGCGCATGGTCAAAACGGGCGCTAAAGTCTACATTCTTCCTAGAATGTATTTTGCTACAAAATTATATCATGGCACTGTAGTATCTCGAGCTTGGGCCGCTAACCGCCAAATGACAAATCCTAAGACGCAATTACAAACGGTAAGCAATGATACCAATAATTGGATCCTTTTGCCTCAGCGCTTTCCTGTACAAATTAAGATCGATGATTATGATGCCAAACATTATCCGCTCCCTATTGGAGCAACGTGTTATGTCATTATCAAAATATAATTTTCTGAAGGATTAATTTTCTTATGGAAGTGACTTCCGAAAAAACAATAATGGCCGCACGTATGGCCATTAGCATGATTATCGCTTTAATCATTACAACCTATTTTGATATTGTTGAGCCTACGTGGGTTTATATTTCTTTATTTATTGCTTTATTTGAGCAACGAACGATTGGCGCTTCATTAACTCGCTGTTCTATGCGGGCGATTGCCACGATTAGCAGTGCGATATATAGCCTTATTATTATTTTGTTTTTTCATAATGCTTATCTTATGAATATTATTGGATTTGCCGTAGGAATTTTTTTATATACTTATTTATTTTTAGGAACGAAACAAAGTTATATCGGCATTTTGGGTTGCGTCACTCTCGCTATCTGTCTGATTAATTATAATGATTTTACCTTCGTATTTATGCGACCGACTAATGTAATTATTGGGATATTAATCGGTATCTTTACATTACGGTTTTTTTTTCCAACCCGGGCTACAAAAGTGCTCCTTTTAGAGATGCAGAAATTTCTAAACGAATATGCCGGTTTATCTGCTTATCTTGCAAACATAAATGATTCAACAGCCGATCTATCCAAACATTTAATTCAGTGCGAATCAAATGTTTTAGCGCTTATTCTTCGCTTTCAAACATTAATTAATGAGGCGCAAGTGGAAATAAGCAAGGACTCTGAGTTTACTCAAGTCGCTGCGGATATTCTGCAATCATTCCGTCATATTTTTCGGTATTATGCCTCAATAATCGCATTAATCCTTTATGAGGGAGTTAAAATCAATGACAAGGATAAAGAAAGCTTTCTGTTTTTGAGTAACACATTAAATAAACTGGAAGAAAATCTTTTTACTTTAAAGCGGAGACGCAATTTACTTGCTGTTTTTGACAAGACACCGCCACAAGATGAAAATTTATTATCTTTGATGCTTAATTTACTGGTTACAGAATGCAGCTCATTGGAAATGAAGATTAATAAGTTAATCCGTATGGCTAAGGTAGTTAAATTGACGTGAGCTCGAAAATAAACGGTATAGAAATATCTTTTACGTCGTTAATTAGAACTAAATGTTAATTTTTACATTACATTTTTACATCATATGAATATTTTTCATTATAAAAGTCACTGAGGCTCTTAATGAAAACATATGCATTCTTTCTTCTCATAAAACAATTTATTATACCAGTGTGTATTATAATTAAAGTATTATAGACAGAAATTTATAACCCTAGTTAAGCTGTTAAAGGAAAGGGAGCTTAACATGACTACTCCTGTTGATATTTTGTATGTAGAAGATGATGAAGTTGATATTAAGGCAATGCAGCGTGAATTCCTGAAAATGAATAAGCCAATCAATATTGCTATTGCAAAGGATGGAGAACATGCTCTGGATATGTTGTATGGACTTAATGGGCAGCTTGAAATTAAGCCTAATGTAATATTGCTCGATCTTAATTTACCGCAAATGAATGGCATTGATTTTTTAAAAAAATTAAGAGAAGGTTTTACTTTTACCGATGTTAAAGTGTTCGTGCTTACTGGTGCTTATACGACAGAGGAAAAGCTCGCGACAAGTGATTTAAATATCTCCGGTTGTATTATCAAACCCTTGAAGTATGAAGATGCATTAAATATTTTATGGTGTGCTTCCGCAGGCGAAGACATGTCCAAGTTGCTTTTTATGCAGTAAACAGAATCCGAAGAAGTTATAACTCAAGGGAGCAATGCTTATAATTGATCCTGCGTACCGCTAAAATGCTTAAACATAAAGTGAATCAAACTATTTCAGCCAAGGTTGCCGGGTATATTTTTAGAGTGCTTTTTTAGTGCATGGAGGTTGGCTAAGGGGCCAACCTCCAAGAATCTGATTCAACGATTCTTACTGCTTAAGAGAGGCTTTCGATAAGCCCCATAAGATTTAATGGCAGATCATTTCTGCAGGTTTTCCAGGTACGGGCACACACGTTTTGTAATATTTGCCCTTATAGAAGTAGTTATAATAAATGCCATTGATGAAGTATAAATAATATGCGCCATTATAGAAGTAATTGTAATAGCGACCATTATTGTAATAAACATAATAATTATTATTATGGTAGTAATTATAATACCGGCCATTATGATAATAAACGTAATAATTATTCTTGTAATGGTAATTATAATATCTACCGTTATGGTAATAGTTGTAATTCTTTCCTTTGTAATAATAATGTCCTGGTTTTACACCTCCATGAACATTGACATTAACGTTTTTGTTCACATTCACATTATTTACATTGATATTATTGTGCTTAATCACCTTATTTTGGTAATTGTGATGTTCGTAGGGTCGCTCTACGGGCCCATTTCTATAGCGCTCAAAATGCTCTCTGTTCGCATCAGCAATAGAAGGCAAAATAAGGATCATAATGGAATAAACCCAATATGCTTGCCAATTACATTTTTTACTACTCATGATGGTACCCCTCGCAAAATAAAAACCGTTAAAAGTAGAATTTCCCAAAAGTGTTGCGTAGGAGATTCTGTAATCTATTAAGTAGAAGTTGACTCAACTATTATTCATTTTTAATTTTTAAGCAAGTTGAAAATTCAGACTTTAGCTTAAACCCCGTATTTTTTAATATACCATCAAAGACGCAATTTTTATTAATAAAATAAACAACAGGATTGTGAGTTAATTGATTTTTAATTACAATCCATGCTTTTAAATAAAGCAGATCATGTGATGAAATACAAGAAAATTAAAGCACTTATTGAGAAAGCAGGGTTTTATTATGTAGGTGAGGGAAGAGGCTTTGGCTTGGCAGAAGGAAGAAATGTTGCGTATTACCAAAAAGACAATTATGGTGTTGCAAAACAACTGCAAAGTATTTGTCTTGCAACAAACCAAGATGATGAAGAAAACATCTTACCAATTTTTTCGCTTAATGTTCCTGAAAAATTACGTGACGCTGTTTACGAAATTATGAAAGAGCCCTCAGAAGAGTTTGTACCAGCTCAGAATGCATGCATTGGATAATGCATTTAGGCGGTTTTAATCAACATAAAGGCTATATAAAATGTCAAATATAGTCCAGCAAGGAGGATGATAACCCCGGCACTGTAAATGAAGAATTTTGTCAGATGAGAGGGGTTATCAAAGCGGTATTGTCCCAGAGTAATTACTCTGAGAGTCAATTTGCCTGTTGAATAAATAAATGGATCAATAAAAAGATCAAAAATTACGTCCATAATGAGCCATCCTAAAAACCGAAATACTCCTTTTATAAAACCCGAGATTACTTCATCAAACATTTTTGTACTCGAAAAAGAATAAATTTTTGCATAACCTGTATCTTAATCACAAACTCTTGAGCACTGCTAAAATGGTATTTGTGCAGAAAATGCCCTTATAGAAATATAAGCTTCTTTGATGCTATTGCTATAGGGGCTAAATGGAGCTCTTACAGAGATTTTATCATGGATGATTCAGTTCGGGGAAAACTCCCTTTATCCAAAAGAGAAATTATTTCTTCATTCTTTAAAACCTCATCGAGCATACTATGATCTTCTTCGTCTATCCATGTTTCAAGATTTTTTAACAAGCGATCCCTCTTCCCCCATATCGCAGAAGGGCTTTTCTCTGCGGCATGGGTCATAATTTTATCGATCACCTGCTTGACTAACAAGGTAAAATCCTTATCTTCTTCACTCAATTTACTGTTGATGGTTTTAATGTGCTCGTCACAACTCCATTTTGCTTTTAATCTTTTATAGATTAAAGGAGAGATAATAACCGTATGAGAAAGAAGAAATGCTAGTGAGGCACCTAATGCAAATGGTGTAACCCCTCCTTCTTCACTTTTATTCCAGGCTAAAAAACCACCAGCCGCCGTGCATGTAACGACGAAACCTCGCTCCATTAATTCTTGGGATGAGTAGCGGTGATTGCTAAAAAATAAGTTTCCTACCCTGTTCCAATTAATCAAATAATCTGTTTTTTCATTTAAGAAGGATTTTACATTATCCAATGACAGCATATTACTTCCTCTCTGAGTAAAAGAACTTATTATCCTTGGTTTCCTTATGAATGCAATATTGTTTCTTAAGACCGACATTTTGGTTTTATGTTGAACTATCTTGCGTCATTAAATCAAAAATTTTCATAAATTAGGTTTATATTAATAATAAATTTGATAACTATCAGATTCCATATGCATTTATCTATAATTATCAAATCAGACTCGAATTAGGACTAAATGTGCCCAAAATTATTTCTCATCCTGGAAAATATGACGAAGCTGAAGCTGAAAATGTCATGTATCAGGATAAACATATGTCATTTGGCTACTTTGAAATGCAAAATTTTCCTTTTCGCTCAGCCCAGGAAGATGCATTGATATGGGAAATATTGGAACTCTCCTTTGGTGCATTAAATCCAGAAGAAATTGGCAAACGCTTATGGACAACTTATCGAACTTTAGATGAGCAAATTTTAAAAAAAGAATACACTGATGGAAGCACTGCTTCGACTACAGTATTTGATGGACGAGGTAATTTAATTACGGCAACTTTAGCGGATGCTGCATCTTTTGCGGCAATTTATGACAAAGAGGATCATCTCCTGGGAGTGGTCCGATTAAACTCAGTCACTCATAAACCTACGAATCCAGAAGAAGCGCTGAGAATTGAGCAAGCAGGGGGAACTGTTGTGGGGGACAGGGTTGATGGTGTACTTGCTATTTCACGTGCTATTGGTGATAAGTTACTCAAGCGACATGGAGTTTATTCCGAAGCAACAATTGATATTACAAGTATTAGTGATCTTGCAAAAAAATATAACTTAAGTCGCGAGACAATTGGGAAGATACAGATTATTACAACCTGCGATGGGTTTACTGATGGGGCAAATAGTGACACTAAAAGAGATCATGAGCAATTCTTATATCAATCATTGCATGAAATTATGAAATCAAATAAAAAGCAACCGGAAGTAGAAATAGCAAAAGCATTGGCATACAAGGCAAAAACAAATAATTCATACGATAATATTAGTGTTGCCATACAAACGATAACGCATAATACCCCAGCTTTTTTGCTTGGAGTTTATGATGGTCATGGGGGCGCTGAAGCATCAACTTATGTTGCTAATCATATTAGCGATGAATTTAAGAATCAGTGTATTTTAACGCCAAGTGCGTATGCAGAACAGGAACTGAGCGTTGAGAAAAATAAGTTTGTATATCAACGCGATAACTCAGAAGAAGTAAGGAATGAGAGAAAAAGACACGAATCCATGAATTAGGCCATATGAATCGATTGTTAACAGCCTAATATTTTATTGATTCACCCATTGCACAAATCGCGCTGCTTGGTCGCTCCATAATTCTGGATGTAATAAAGTAAAATGACCATACGATAAAGGTGTTCCCTTTTGTATTATCCATTGCCCCTGTTTTACGCGCTTCATTAGTTCGGATGTTTGATAAAATTCAGGTGAATCTAATGCATCATCAGTGAAGTCCAGTGCAAATATCTTTGCTTTTATGGTATGCAACAATGGTTCTGGGTTGTAATCTTTAGACGCTGACATTACATAAATTATGTTATTGGCATCTTGTTTTGTACTGTCTGACATGGCTTTATCAATGTAGTTGGTCGCATCTTTTGTATGAGCAATGGTATGTTGCATATGAGGAACACCATCAACCATCATTGCAACTAACGGCCATATTAATTTTATTCCATAAGGAGGAGTCTTATAGTTCCCGTTAAGCCACGATGGATCATTTTCGATACTGTTAATAACGATTTGTCGCCATAATAAGTTTCGCCCATCGATGGCGTGAGGTAGGGAAACAATAGGCATGACTCCATCCATAAACTCGGGATATAACTCACTCCACATCCAAGAGTGCATGCCTCCCATTGAAGTACCAACAATCATTTTTAGATGAGAGATTTTTAATTGTTCAGTAACTAGGCTATGTTGCAATGCGACCATATCATGATAATTATAATGGGGGAATGCCATGCGTAAGCCATCGCTGGGTTTGCTTGATTGTCCTTGACCTATATTATCAGGGAAAATTAAAAAGTACTTATTTGCATCAAAAGGCTTCCCTGACTCTAATAGTGTTTTTTTAAAATGCTCAAACATTTCTTTCCCACTACCACCAGTCCAGTGTAGAAAGAGAATAGCATTAGTAATTTCGCCTTGATTATTTTTTTGAGGAGTCCCTAATGTAATATAATGTATGCGCAGATTATCTAGGCTTTGACCGTTGGTAAAGTGATATTTAGCGATAATAAAATCATCTTCTTTATAATTAATAATTTTTTGATGATGAAGTGCCACTGGAACCTTATTGTCTGTTTTTCCATAGGCCTGATGCATCTGGGAAAATAAAATACAGCAGAAGAGTAGAGTTTTCATTTGTGCCATGGCGTCCACTTCTTATGTTAATTCTGGCTGTTAAAAGAAAAAAATATTACGGTCTAAGGCAAGTCGTCTTCCAGGATCCGACACCCTATGGTTTATCCCTGGGACGCCGTAAACTGAATTGTCACCAGACCCTAGTCAGTGTCTTCTTAAGCTATCATGTGAAGGTGGAGCCAGACAAGATCACTATGAAAAGATCTTCGTTAACTCGTACCACCTAGTATGAAATACTAGGTGTTTGCACATCGTTTAATAAGAAGGTCTCTTCCAGACTTTTTAGCGAGCCACGATATAATGCCAAGGTTTGCCGGCTTTTTCCTTGTTTTAGGAAAATAAACTCGTGTGAATTAATCCAAAAAGGACTCCATGCGAGCATTCCTTTGGGCGTAATTCGTATGGTTTTTCCTGATTTAAGATCAAGTGTCCATAATGCTGGAGGCGGCCCTTCCCAGGTTTTTTCATGAACTTCTTCATCCATATCTACATCCATAAGCAGTGTTTTTCCATCAGGAGAAACTTGAATTCGAGATGCGCTACTCATGCTCCCGTGAGGGATAAGGGTGTCGAGAGGCCATTTTTTTAGGAGCATGCCTTCGAGATCCATCCAATAGATTGCATCAAGATCATGATTGAAAAAAGATTTTCCATCTTGAGCCCAAGCAGGAGTGTATTTATTTTGAGTATTTTTTAGTAGGCGATAACCACTGCTGTCTGCATTGATGAGGGCCAGATACCAATTATTTTCGATAAAGGTATTGAATAATAATTTTTTACTGTCAGGAGACCATACGGGATTAAAGTTATTTTGGGAGGGTATATGTTGCAATTGGGTCACTTTGCCAGATTTCAGCGCTACTATTGCTAGATAACGATTGGATGATTGATTGTCGGCTGTATTATAGGCAATGTATTTTCCATCCGGTGAAATTTCAGGTACATATCCTGCAGTTATTTTTCTAGCCTTGCTGCCATCAAGATTAGCGGTCCAAATAAACCCGGCTCGTTCAAAAGTGATCACAGGATTGGCTTGGACAAAGACGCAATAAATTAAAGTAAGCAAGAACACATAAGTTCTCATAGAAAGTAACCTTATTTTGAAATAATTTGGAGGGATCATATGTTTCCTATAGGGCCATCTGATGGTGTTAATTGTCTCTGCTCGTTCTCTTTGGGAGCGTTTTCTGTGGATTGTAACGGTGATGGTTTTGAGCGCCAAAAGTGTGGTCTAGAGACCCCTGAGGTTATCGTATGACTTATACTCTCTACTTCTCTTTGAATGAACTGAAGCGGCCAATGCTTGGGATGAGTCTTATTGTAAAAAGCGTTATACTGACTTAAATATTGATAGCCTTCTTGTAATGCGTCCATCATCATGACAACAAGATCATGTTCATTGAATAAATTGATTTCTTCATCACTTAAATCAATTATTTTTAAACTTCTTAAAATACTTAATTCTACTTCTACTTCATTGATAAATAAGGTTGGAGTCAGGTGCGTTTTTGTCGCTGCTCGCAGTAATATTTGTGATTCCATAGCGTATTTATTGCCTATACGTAAATGTTTTCTCGGTAGCTTTTCAGGGATGCCATCTACATAAATAGAGGTGGTGTGCTCGTGCAAAAAGAAAAACAAAGCTGCTTCTACCTTATTTTTCAACAGAGAGTTTTCTTGAAGTGTTTGATCATTATAAATTTGCTCAAACAATAATCCCACTCGTGTAAATCGCTGCCAAAAATCAGATACATCCTTCTGATAATGACGCTTTAAAAAGCCAGCATGAATGAGATCATGTTTTAGCACCTCTAAGGAGCGGGTTTCTCGAGTCACTCCATCTACGCTCAGGGTTTTTACCCCGTCAAAAGAGACATGCTCCCCACAGGCAACGGCAAGAACACGAATACCGCAAAAAGGTAATTGCTCATCAACTCTAAAACTAGTCATTTGATTAATATCTTCTATTTTGACTAGCCCAGACATTGATACATGACAAATGAATTTCGAGTAATCTTGATTTTCTAACTCAGTTTTAATGCTCCAGTCACCCAGTGGATGTACTACGCCATAAACCATAGTTTTTAGCTGTTTCTTATATTCCACATCTAATTGTTCTGGCTCTATTCCTGAAATAAAAGCAGACAAGCAAAAACAGTAATAAGCATGTTCCACAAAACTCATGGTTTCTTTTAATTCCAGATTATCAAAAAAAGCATTTATGTTTTTCTGCGCATTTTGCGAACGTCCAGTGTAAGTTTCCCATTGAGTTAACGCCTGTTTTACATAGGCTAAATCATGATCGAACATTCGTCTGACACTTTTTGATGGAATTACTTCAGGACGAATATCTGGATGTTCTTCCATTAAATTTTTAAACAGCGCAACTCGCTTTTGCAGCGGGAAAGGTTTGCTCAGAGTAGGTAAATCATATTTTGATTCCATAAAAATCTCTAAATATTTAGTCAATTTCAGAATGAGCTGGTCTCTTTAATTTAATGCAAGATTAATTTGAGTGTCTCAAATTTGCTAATTTTGTTATTTATTCCAACAGTTGTCAATCACCTACGGAGTTTATCCTCAAGAGTGGAGTGAGCACAATTAATACTTGAGTTGGTTAGAGCCTCTAGAAGTGAATCGTCTATTTGATTAAACTGGTTGATGAGCTCATTACAATAGTTTAATGCATGCTCGCTAGTACATCTTAAGTGAGGATCAGAATGCATCATTGCCTGCACAAGATTAACAATAGCTTGTTCGGTTATAGTGATCTCAGATTGATGAGTTGCAATGTTTGCCTTTCCATTCTCAAAAGAAACGCTATAAATTTCCGGAAATAAATACATTGTGACAAGACCCATGGCATACAAATCTTTGCAGAAATGATCGCCAAAAGTATGAGGGTCGCTATACGCTGCAGTCCACCCAAATGATTTAGTCGATCCTCTTTTATGAGAGGTTCCAAAATCAATAAGCTTCATTGATTCCTTGTTTAAATTTAGAATAAAATTCTGGCATTTAATATCTCCATGGATGCGATAGTGTTGGTGTAAGGTATTGAGATCAGATAAGCCCGAGCTTAAACAGCGCAATCTTTTTTCCATGGGTATTTGTAATAGCTCATTGGCATCATAATGATCTAAGCTGAGTTCGCGTTGCCATTCAGAAACAATATGTGCCTTTCCTTTTTGGGAGAAATAAAATGCTTCTCTTCCTAATAAACGATGGTATTTAACTTCACGAATTGCCGCTTTTAGAGCTTTGTTCGGATCGGATTCGTTTAATTTTTTAATTCCATAAAGAGGCTCGCCGGAATCGAGAAATGGGTAACCTTTTTTGACTTTACCAAAACCACCGCGTTCATAGGAATCACTATGTTCTTTAAAAAAAGAGTGTTTGTTGTCTAATAAAAACGCAGATCGGGATGTGTTTGTTTCTTTCTTGCTTATTTTGGTTACTACGGATTCAGAAACTGGAGGTAGTTTTTCGGTAACTCTTTGCCATGCTTTTGCAAATGACTGATGATCTAACAGTTCACTTTTACAAAGTCCTGCAAGGACTCCGTAAAATCGGTGCAAATTGGCATCCGATAAAGAAAAAAGAATGTTGAACTCTTCTTGCCTCACATAAAAATGGCTTTTCTCGAATAATTCAAATAAATTAAAAACATCGGTCTTAAATAATTCCCTCTTGGTCTTTATTAACATTAAATTAAAGCATGAAGTGAGCGTGTTTTGGTCTAACAGATTGGCTGTCTTTAAATAACTAATGGCCCTATAGAGTCGGTAGCTATCAAGCTCTTTAGTGATAAGTTTATGAGTTATTTCTTGATTATCCTTTAGCAAGGATTTTTCCGATAAGATTTCTAATATTTGTCCAAATGAAAAAACATCTTGGGTACAAACATGCTCAAATGCTTGGTGGTCAAGTAGGTCATTCTCCAAAAGTAATTTGAAAACCGAATTTTTCCCTATAAAAAAAGTAAAATCTTGTTTTAAGAGTAATGTTACATGTTCCATTTTTAGATGAAAATCTTTAGCGTTCAGTAAGATGGATAGAGAGTCACAGAGAAAATGAAGGTGCTTATTTGTACTTATTCTTTGAATCAGCGCTTCATCAAGCGCAATTTTTGCACGATTTAATAATGAAATTACGGTATCAATCGAATATAGAGATTCTCGAGCCAAAAAATGTTTTAAAGAGTCATCATCGAAACAATTGGCTTTATCAAGCTCTTGAAATAACGTGGCAACTGTAGCTAATTCGTTCGCTTTGCTTGTAAGTAGGTTGAGTGCAGTGGATGTGAGGCGACTTTTACGCTCTAAAAATCTTAAAGATTTCTCAATACTCTCACAATAATGCGGTTGTTGTGCGACGAGTGTTAAAACTGTTGTAAGAATTTCTCGATTTAACCGAATTCGTTGTGATTGCAAGCCACAAAATAAGCGGTGTAAAAGAGAGCGGCCTTCAATGGAAAGAGCGTAAATAGTTGGAAAATTATTTTCATGAATCATTCCTGAACTATTTAAAACCACGTAAATATCCAATAAGTCATGTTTATCAAGCTTTTTTCTTATGGATTGCATGAGTTTTAATTGACTGTTTGTAGCAGTAATTTCAGGAATTTTTTGAAGCAGATTAAAAATATCGACCGGGGTTAATTCAAAAGCATCGTGCTTCGTAGCAAATTTTTTTAAGTATTGTCTTAGTTTTTGGGCCCTCTCATGATCACCATAAATCGGTTTACGTGCATACCATGTTTGATCGTATTCGTTTAATAGTTGCCGTAGCTCATATAACTTCATTCTGACTCCCTTTTAGAATGATTTTCTAAGACATAGTGCTCAAATAGTATCACTTGAATTGAAAAATAAGAATATGGTGCTAATTTTACTAGGGTATGAATTATCAACACACTCTAATAAATTTTAAATAAGTGGAGCTCTATGATACGTTTCAGATATTTTTTGTAAAAATGGAGTCACTTTTTGAAAATGATCATTCCAGGTGGGTATTTTAAAGGACTTTATGCGCTCTAATTGGGATACCCTCATGAAATTATCCTGCTTACTGTATGCTTCAATCATCTCCATCCATTTTAGCGTATCGAGTGGGTGAATATATTCTGGAATATCGCCAGCAATTTCCCGAAACACGGGGATGTCACTTGCAATAACCGGTGTTCCATTCGAAAGAGCTTCTATCAGTGGTAAGCCATAGCCTTCAGTAAAGGTAGGAAAAAGTAATGCTTGTGCGTGATGGAGATAAGTTATTAACTTCTGATCCGAACAAGTGTGTTCTTCAACAATAAACGGTTTTATTTGTTTGCAATGATCTAATAAATCAAGTACTTGTCCGCATCGCCAACCCCTCTTTCCAATAAGAACAAGTTTGGGTGTCGCTGAAGCAAGGTGCTCTACGAAATATCGCCAAATATGCAACAGGGGTAGGTGATTTTTTCGTCCTTCTATAGTTGAAAGCACTACAAAATAGGGTTCAGGAATAATTCGTGATTCAGGGGGAGTCTCTGGTGATAGACCTGATGCAAGAGGCGCTGCAAGAGTATGAGAAAACCGCTTTTGTGCTCCTTTATGGTAGGCGCGGAATTCATTTAATGTGCTTTGAGAGTTAGTAATAATGCCAGCCCCATGATGGATGCAGTTTTCTATAAAATGAGCATGTTTATTTATATATTTCGGAACACTATATTCTGCATAATAAAGAGGGATAAGATCGTGTACCATATACACAATAGGAATGTTTAGTTGTTTAAAGAGAGTCGAATTATAAGGCTCTTGATCAATATGTAAGTAAATACTGTTAGAGAGATCCTGATTGTTCCTTTTACACATCAAAAACTTGGTTATTATTGATTGTTTAAGGGTCTGATTACCTGCCACTACTTCAACTAAATAATCGAATAAAGCAGTCGAAGTTTTTTGTGAGTAAACACAATTAACCGCTCCAAACTTAATAAATGCCTGTGAGTTGCCCCTATAGTTTTGAATATAGGCCAACAAAACCCTATCTACTCCTATTCCGGAGTAGCGTCCTGTAATTAGGGTACCTAACATTCTTGTTATATCAAGAATCAATTTCATAAATATCTACAAGGAGTTAAAGGAGATGAGTAAGAAACGGAGAATATTTTACCCATTCGTTCCCATTCCCATTTTCATCAACTATGTTGTTATAGTAATTTCTTCTGCTAGAAATAAAATTATCTAAATCAGGTCGTTCCAGACTGTTACATACTTCGATTCGAGTATCAAATAGGCTATAAATTTTATCCCACGAGAGAGAGAGTTTGTTTAGCGGATAAAAACTTACTGCATGTCCTGCGTCGCAAGCTGATTTCATAAGATTTAATGTATGTTGAGAAGGTATTTTATTGCCAATAAACAGTAGACGTTTGCAATCACGTTTATGATATCTGGAAATCAATACACTACTGGATGTAAAGCTTGAAAAGTCGGACAAATGCATGAATGTTTGTAGCCAGTGTGCATGTTTTTTATTAAATAGAACAATATTTTTTTTATAGAGAGTACGGGCATATTTTTTTTAATGGCACTGCCTCCCTCAATATGTCCCACCACTATTCTTGGCTCGTAAAGCACTTTGAATCCTGCAAGATTTACTCTCACGCAATAGTCACAATCCTCACAGTAGGCTGGACTGTAGCGTTCATCGAAACCGCCTAGATTTTGAAATAAATGTTTGGGCGTTAATAAAAATAGCCCAGAACAGTAATCCACATGTCTTTGAAAGTTAACCTCAAAAATATCAGGTTTTTTTCCGCGACCATATTGATGAATCCCTTCTTGTGACACGAATACGCCAGCCTCTTGGAGTGAACCATTTGGAAGAATGATTTTACCGCCTATAGCACCAACGTTGCTGTCCCTGTTTAGTGTACTTAATGCAATAGCAAAAGCATCTGGATTTAATTGCCAGATGTCATTATTAAGGAACAACAAATTTTTACCTTTAGCAATTTGAGCCCCTTGGTTAGCGGCCTGCAGAAATCCAACATTTTGAGCGTTTTTAACGACCACGACATTATGACAGCAACTTAACAAGGAATGAGTTAAGTCACTTGATGAATTGTCAATAATAACAATTTCATAGGATATATTTCTTTGTTGTTGTATTAGGCGTAGGCACTCTAGAGTGAATTGTGCTTGATTGTAAAGCACCAAGATAACGGAAATATCAGGTTCAGCAGATACAATAAACTCGAGTTTTTCGTTTTTTAAAAAAAATAGTTTTAACTGCTGATGTAATTTTGAAATTAATTTTTTCTTTTTATAGAAACCTAAAAAATTCAGAGAAAGCTGGTTAATGATAAAATTTTTTTCCATAAAATTTAAGAGTCTTTCCATAGGACAAATACTTATTTTAGCAATTTTTCAAAATTATTATAAAACATTTTGGCCAAGACGAATAGAACCATGAATTCTCATTGTTTTACGCAAATAAACCAATAGAAGATTGGTTAATAATTAATATAGGATTCAAATCGATTTAAAATTGCATCCACAGGTCTTGAGGGAAGTAATTGCGACAATTTGATAAGCCAGTGTAAAGGCAATGGAAAGACAATAGATGCTTTATTCTTTAGTAACCCTTTTTGAATAATTTTTGCAGCTTTTTCGCAGGGAACTAAGAACGGTTTAAGTCCGGTAAGCCTATCCGACATATCTGTCTTTACATAACCAGGACAAATCACATTAACATGGATTTGGTATCGTATAAGCCAGGCACGCAAGGATTGGCCGTATATATGAAGAGCAGCTTTACTGGCACAGTAGCTTGGCGATTGGGGTAGGCCGCGTAATCCAGCAATGGAGCTCATCATGGCGATCTGTCCTTTTTTTCGTGCCATCATTTTGGGAATCAATGGATTTACTGTATTCATAGTCCCTTGCAAATTAATGGCAATTACTTGGCTAACATCCTCTTCCTTTTCAGGTTGCCAATTCGCTTGTAACGTTGAAGAGACTCCAGCATTAGCAATGACCAAATCAATAGGTGTTTTGCTATCGACATCGATAATGAATTCTTTTAACAAACAGGTATCCTGGACATTAATGCTTTCATAAATCGTATGAGCTCCTTGCTCCTGGCAATATTGGGCAACAGGCATCAGTTTTTTAAGATCTCTGGCAATCAGGATTAAATTTACATCTGCTGAGGCATATTGGAGTGCTAATTGCTTGCCTATACCACGACTTGCGCCTGTAATTAATATTGTCTTTTTATTCATTTTAATTAGGCTCTTTTAGACATAAATTAATGTCAGAATAGATAGTGACTGTTATGATTATATCCTTATCCATAACTGATGTTAAATTATTGTAATTATCAAAAAAATCATACACTTTAGCATTAATTATCGAGTAAGTTAACCAATTATCAAACACATCATGAACCTATAAGGAAATAGTTCTTGAAAAATAAATTGTTTCAAAGCAATCTGTACTACGCTACAAGATGACGGTTGTATAATTGTTTGTTATTATCTTACAGTATAAATAGGATGGTTATTTCTCGTGTTGTTATAAAACCGAATCATTTTATATGTTTAATTGGATTTAATCATGATAAAAGAAAAATCACGGGTTTGGCAAAAAACGTCAATGCTTCTCGGTGCGTTTTTTGCAAAATATAGTCCTTTTCCTGCAGGATTTTATACAATAAACTCTTTAATCTTAGCGACAATTGCTGTTTTTTGCTCTTATTATCATTATTACGTTATTGCCATTTTGCTTTTTCTTTTAGCGGGTATTTTTGATGTGATTGATGGTTCAGTCGCACGAGCTCGCAATAAAGCATCGAGCTTAGGAGCATTTGTGGACGGAACGATTGATCGCTTTGTCGATTTCGCAATTATTTTTTCTTATTTTTTTGTAATATTAAAGCCTTTTATTTAAGTTTGGATCAATTAATCTGCATTACCTCCTTTGTTGTGATTTTACCTTCGTTTATCGTGGCTTATGCAAATCACCGTGGGGCAGTATCTGATGATAATGAAACACTAATCTGGCGGGTTATGAATCGAGGAGAAATGCTTTTTTTCATGATAGGAATTTTGATAACCTCTTTATTTAGCTCTTATTGGGCAGGGGTTTTATTAATTCTTTTAATTTCTTTGTCAACACTCACCATAATACAAACAATTTTTTTAACGATTTATCATGCTAACAAACATAAATCAGTGTGAATTGGTATTTGTTTAAGGAGTGTGTCGGCCCTTTGGTGCGTGGGCTTACGTAAATTGTTGCAAGCAAGATGATAATACAAGACCGTTCAATTAGGATTAAGTGATGTTAGTAGTAGCTCTTTTGGTGATTAGTTATGTTCTTATAGCAACTTTTATCTTAATAATATCTAATTCGGAACAAAAAAAATTACGCCATTTTTACATCCTCATAAATTGCTTTATTATTTTATGGGAGGTTTTTCCGTTTTTAAAACCGATTGATTCATATGTTTTAAAAATTGTATACGATTGGCTTCCTTTAATGCTTTTGCCTCTATTTTATAGAGAAACAGAGATACTTACGACTGCATTGAATAAAATTCATTATGATGATCAATTCATCCATTTTGAGCGCAAATATTGTAAGTGGGTGATGAATTTTCATCATAATAATCGTGGAAATTCATTGGTGCTCTCGGAATTTCTTCATTTATGCTATTTATTTTTTTATTTATTTATATATGGCGTACCCTTATTTTTTTATCTGAGACAAGAATTTGTAGCATTCTATGAATGTCAATTTGCTATCCTATTATTACTTTTTTCATGTTATGTCACACACAGTATTATTCCAGTTTGCGGGCCTCGTAATATTTTTGAAAAAATTAAGGATCGACGCAGTCATGGTATTATCTTTAGAGCAACGCATAAATTATTACAGGATGGCTCAGCTACAGGCACAGCGTTTCCTAGTGGCCATACGGGAGTGGCCTCTGTAATCTTGTTAACTACAGGATATTTGCATACCCCACTATTTTATTACATTTTACCTTTTGGAATAGGATTGATAATTAGTACTATTTATGGAAGATTTCATTACGTCATTGATATGGTATTTGGATTTTTGTATGCATTAATTGCTTTTTTAATAGCAACATCGCTAGCATCTTATTATTAATATGTTTAGAAACAATTTTTGTAAATACAAAAAATAGCCGTTTTCTGTCAAAACAGAAGATCCAGGACAACAAGTTTTATGGATAAGGATGTAGGGCCACCAGATCCATCTAGGGTAGTGGTCCGTTTTCTTATTCCGAACTCATGTTCATTTAAGGCGTAGATTATGCTGTTTGCGCAGGACTTTTTTGTAACTTGGGTTTTAGAATTTTTTCCCTCAATAAATTAACGGTCTTGTAAATCTGCTCATCTGTATGTAAGCAATTCACAAATAATCTGATTCTTGCTAAATTCTTTTCAACTGCGGGATAGATAATAGGTAAAGCTAAAATATGATTTTCCTTTAAGTAATGACTTAGTTGTATTGCTGCTAAGTCGTTGCCAACAATAATTGGAATAATTGGGGTGTTATTGCTTAACCCAGTTGGAAGGTTTTGTTCTTTTAATAAAGATAATAAAAGGCTATGTCTGTCATGAAGCAAATCTACGCGCTGGGGTTCTTTTTGCATCACCTCAATCGCGGCTAAGGCTGCGGCTGTGTTTGCAGGCGATATTCCTGCTGAATAAACAAAGCCTGCTGCGGTATACTTAAGATTTTCAATTAATTCATGAGTCCCTGCGATATAACCACCGCAGCTGGCAAACGATTTACTGAGAGTCCCCATCCAAATATCAACGTCTTTAGCATCTAAATGATAATATTCACGAATTCCTTTACCGGTCTTTCCTAACACGCCTATAGAATGTGCTTCATCGATCATTAAAAAGGCATTAAATTGTTTTTTAATCGCGACAAGTCTGGGAACATCAGCAATATCTCCGTCCATGCTAAAGATTCCTTCTGTCACAACTAGTACTTTTCTATAGTGGTCACGATATTTTTCAAGAAAATCAAAGAGAAATTGATAATTGTTGTGTGGAAAGGCAATACGTTCTGCCCCAGAAAATACTGACGCTTGGATAATACTGTTGTGAGCCAGTTCGTCATGAATAATAAGATCATTTTTGCCAAATAAATGAGTAATAACAGTGATGTTGGTTGAATATCCAGAAGGAAATACAAGACAATCCTCAGCACCAATTAAGCGTGCAATCGCCTTTTCTAAGCTTCCATGAAGTGATTTTTCACCAGAAACCAAGCGGCTGGCAGAAACAGAAGTTCCCCATTCTTTTACAGCAGCAATAACCGCTTCGCTAATACGAGGATCACCAGATAAACCTAAATAGTTATATCCCGAATAATTAATATAGGCTTTTCCATCGATTACAGTAGTATTGTTTGATATACCTTCATTAACATTAAAGTAAATGCTTTTTAAAGTGCCAATAAATTCATCATCCAAATTCAAATCAGGATTTTGTATTGCATTTCGTAATCCAAACGTGGATGGAGGATCAATCAACTTAACTGATGCATTGCTTTTAGAGGAGTGATTGTTTAGTAAGCTGTCAACTAATGGCTCCGCAATTGTAATGTTTTGATTCCATTTTAAATCGTTGATAGGAGAATTATCTGACAAAAAGGTGATGAGTTGGTTTAAAGTATATTGTTCAAAGAGAGGCAATAATTCAAATTGTTGGCCTGTTTTACTCTGTAAATCATTAGATAATTCTACTGCAGCAATTGAGTTAATCCCTAAGGCGACGACGGACTTTTCATAATCATGATCTGTCAATTCCATATTAAGACGTCTCATCATCCAATCATTCAACCATTTTTTTATTTCAGTTGTAGATGAGGTTAGAGAAATAGTGCCGGTTTGATTTTTGGAATTCTTCTCCCAACACGCGATGCTTTTTAACGTTTTATCAAGGAATGCCTTGCGAGCAAGCCAACGTTGAATCTTTCCGCTTGATGTTTTAGGTAATGAATAGGGTTTAACTAAAACAATAGAGTAAGGTACCAATCCAAATTGATCGAGCAATAGCGCCTGGATTTCAGAAAATAATAAGTCAGGTTCTATAGTGTTGATGGCTTCGCGTCTAATTTCTTGTATGACAATGAGCTCTTGTCTTTCTTGAATTTCTACCGTGAATGCTGCTGCACTTTGTGTATCAAATGCACGGTGGCTTTGGGTAATTGCTTGCTCGATGTCTTGCGGATAATAATTTTTGCCTCGAATAATGATTAAGTCTTTAATTCTTCCGGTGACGTATAAATCCCCTTGATTGAGGAAGCCAAGATCTCCTGTTCTTAAATAAGTGACACCAGGGGTGTCCTCTAATTGATTTCCAAAAGTGGTTTTTGTGAGCTTTACTTTATTCCAATAGCCTTTGGCAATACTGGGGCCACTTGCCCAGATTTCACCAAGAGTTTGTTCAGGTAATTCAGTTAATGTATTGGGATTAACGATACGAATGGAATGATCGGATTGACATTTACCACAGTTGATTACGCGCACAGTGGAATGCTCCGACTCTTCAAGTGGAATAGATATTTTGCCTAACTCAAAATCAGATTTGATTAGCTTTAAGGAGTTGTTCGCGTCGCAAAATTGCTTCGCTGTTAACATTAAAGTGGCTTCAGCAAGACCATAGCATGAATGTATCGCTTGTGGGGAAAGACCTGCGGAAGAAAATTTATTAATAAATTGCTGCACTGAGTCGAATTGAATAGGTTCAGAGCCATTATAAATACATTGCAAACTACTCAGATCTAATTGCTTTATTTGGGGGTCGGTGATTTTTGATACGCAATAATCAAAAGCAAAATTAGGTACACAGGTTATGGTGATTCGCTCTTGGCTAATCACCTCTAGCCAACGTATGGGTGAGTTTAAAAAATAAGCGGGAGCCATTAAGATAAGCTCAACTCTTTTATACAAAGGAGTGAGAATGCATCCGATCAAACCCATATCATGGTAGGGGGGTAACCATGAACACACTTTGTTCCTGTCACTATCACTGGAAGGAGAAATATTTATTATTGTTTTTATATTTGCTACAAGATTTAAATGGCTTATAAATACACCTTTAGGCGTGTTTGTAGAGCCTGAAGTATATTGCAAAAAAGCAATTTTATTTTGCTCAATAGGCTCAAAAAGATATTCCGTAGATAACTCTTTATCCATTGAGTCAACATCAATAACAGTATGATCAATAAACTCAGGGGCAAGAGAGTTATTCGTAATTATAAATTTTGCTTGAGAGTCTTCAAGAATAGAAAATACTCTATTTTTATGCTGATTTCTTCGTGGAGGATATACAGGAACGGCAATTACACCTGCATAGAGGCAGGCAAAAAAAGCGACAATATATTCTAACCCCGGTGGTAACAGAATTACGGCACATTCGTTATCATAGGTGCCATGTTGCTGTAGCTGATGTGCCAATCTGCGTGCCTGCTGATCGAGTTCTTTATAAGTCAGTATCTCATAGCCCTTTTGAGTCAAAAATTTAATCGCAATAAAATCTGGATATTCTGTTACATGTTCTTTTAGAGCATCAATGATCGAAATAAAGTTTTGCATTAAGTGTTGTCCATCTTATAAATTTTTTTCGTAAATACGATAAGTTTTATAGTGCGTGGCATTAATTAGTTTAAGTCCCGCTTTCATAGCGTGGTTGTTTTCTAGTATCCATGAACATTCAGCCTCAAAAAATTGGGCTTGTGGAGGGATTCTTTTAATATATTCATAATATAACATGGCACCAATGGGAAGATGTTGGTATTTTTTTGACACGCCAAGCAAAGGGATACGAAATTGATTAATCGCTTTTTTTATCTTAATCTGCCAAATTAACTTTAGAAAATGCATGGATAATAACTTTCCAGTACGATTGGGTAATAGTACTTGATTGAGATCTGGAATGCCTACTGAAAAGCCGCAAGGTTCTCCAGCTATTTCCGCTATGTAAATCAAACCAGGATCGATAATGGATTTTAAATCTGAAATTAAATAATGAAACTCCTCTAAATCCAAGGGTAAGTAACCCCAATTTTCACACCAAGCCTCATTATAAATTTTTGAAATTAATTTTATCTCATCCGTAAAAGACTTTATGTTGGCACATCGAATACTAATGTCATATTTTTTTTGTATCGCATTCATGACCCTAATTTTTTTAGGTTCGATCTTTGCTTGATCTACATTGATGCTCCATGCCTGGAGGTCTTGGATTTTTTCATAGCCCTGATTTTCTATTAATGAGATGTAATATTCAGGATTTTGGGGCATCATAAAAAAAGGCTTGGTATCAAAAGCAGAAATTTGCAATCCACATTCATAGTTAATTGATGGATTCATTGGGCCACGAATTTTCCCAACACGGTGAAAAGAGGCCCATTCCTCTATTTTTTTGAAAAGAGCTTGGGTTACTTCATGGCTATTTTCGGCCTCAAAAAATCCCCAAAAAGCAATATTTTCTTTATAAAAATTGTTGTGGGTCTGATTAATGATGCCTGCGATTCTGCCTACAGGAATGTTATTTTTATAAGCAACCCATAAACTAATTTCAGCTTTTTTATAAAAGGGATTTTTTTTATTTAAAATACGTTTTGTTACAATTTGCAGGGGAGGAACCCAATTTTGATCATTTTTATATAATCTATAAGAGACATTTAAAAAATCGCGAAAATGATTGGATTTTTCACAATGTATGACATCCAATGACATGAAATCTCCATATAACAAACTTGAATAACAGTTTTTAAAGTCCTGAACACCAAAGAATAAATTATATTACAATTTGTTTCAATGAAAACAGGCATCTTAATTATTTTGATAAAATTAAAATTTACGTTTATTTATTCTGTGAGTTAAAAATTTTGACTTCAAATAAGCGTAGGCAGATACCCCGTTTCCCTTTAGTACTTCAGAGAAAAAGATTGGATTTTCAACTAAGAACCGATTAGTCTTAAAAAGAGATTTTTCTGCATTATAATAGCCAGGCCATGTGGTTGTAGCGCCAAGATAACCGGCGTTTTTTACGATGTTTACTACTTCGGCATTATAACCTCCGTAGGGATAGCAGAACGTTTCAATGGCAATCCCCAGCTCATCTTCTAAATATTTTTTGGAGTCAGAAATTTCATAAGCAAGATTTTTTGGATCAATCAGATGAAGTTTGGGATGAGAAAAGCTGTGTGAACCAATTTCCATTCCAGCATCTAATAATGCTTTTCTGTGGTTTTTTTGCATATTTTTAAAGGGTATTGTATACCCCGTTTTTTTTACATTACTCCATTTTCTTTTACCTGGATGCACCCAACGTGTTATTTCATCAAACCCTGGGACTACAAAAAAAGTGCCAACAAAACCATATTCATTTAACAAAGGTAACGCATTTTCATAATTATCCAATAAGCCATCATCAAAGGTTAATACGGCATTTTTTTTTGTTGCATCAAAATTTTCTTTAAATAAATCAGCGAGGGTAATTGTGGTATACGCTTGGGCTTTTAATGCATCTAAATGTGCATTAAAATATCGTAAATTTAATGTTTCCGGTCCACTACCACCAATAGAATGATAATAGAAAATAGGAATTTTTTTCTTCATAATGAGTTACCGTTCAAACAAGTGATGAAAAACGCGGTTAAAATTATTTTTATTCTTATTTTCATGCATACATAATCCCATTGAGCGTTTATTTCCGAGAATGATACTTTGCCATCCGGGTAATGAAGGAATCAGAATTCGTCGTATATCTTTTTTCTGTAAATGCCCACTAATCCAGACATCATCTTCAAAAAATGCTTCAGGTAAATTAGGAGGATAATGAAAAATATCTTCTGAAAAGAACATTGGTTTCACCAATACACCGTTATATCCCAGGAGTACATCCACTAAAGTCATTTTTTTAGTTGCTCTATATTCGTAGCGTAGTGAACCGTGCATCACGGTTCCTGCTATTCCAATCGCTGCATTAGGATCCAATTGTTCGTAATGCAATAGATCGCGAATAAAATGAGGAGGATAGATTCTATCGTCATCAATGATAATTAATTTTTTATTTTGTTGTGCAAAAAATTCTAAACAAGGCAATAATTTTGAAGCAGGGCCATAATCATATTCAATGTATTGGATAAAAACGTTGGGGTATTTTTTTATAAAATTAGGGAGCTGAGAAATAGATTGATTTGCAAAGCGTTTAAATCGCTTGGGAATCCACAACATAATTTTTTCAGGTTGTTGCGATTGTAACGCAATGGAGTTTAACGTGGGCCATATTTTATTGATGCGTTTTGGAGTCGTAGTGAGTGTCACAATGACATCTTTTTGAATGTTTGTGCTATTGATTTGGGGGGTGATTTTTAAATGGCATCTTAAAAAATGAAAATAATTGATAAGTCGTGATATCAATGGAGCTTCCTTATAGTTTTTTTCCCTCTGTAAGTGATATCCCTTGAGGATGAGAAGAAATCAATAATCTATAGTAAACAGATAAAGTTTGTTTCGCAATATCCTCCCATTTAAATTTATTGAGTAATGGGTGTGCATTCTCTCCTAATTCAGAGCGTAATGTTTCATCATGAATAAGTTGGATTATTTTTTCTATCATTTCAGGCATTGAGGAAACTAAAAATCCTGCTTTTTCTGAAGAAATTATGTCAGAAATTCCATTATTGGCATAAGCAACGGTAGGAACCTTGTGATAAATTGCTTCTAATATAACCATGCCAAATGCTTCGTGAGGGGAGGTTAAAACAAAAATATCGGTTTGTTGTATTAAATGGAATACGGCAGTTCGGGATATATTTCCAGTAAAAAATAGAGACTCCGCAATGCCTAATTGATTGGCCATTCGTTGTAGTTTTGTACTTTGTGGCCCATCCCCAACTATAAAAAATTTTAGGTTGTTATGCTTTTTAAGCAATTCATAAGCAACCAGGATAAAATGGGAAACTTTTTTTTTGCTCGATAATCGGGATACAGTGCTTATTATGAGTTCATCAGATTTTTTAATTAATGGGGCCGATTTTTCTGCTCCATTAGGAGAAAATATATCAAACCCGTTGGGAATATAGTAAGTGGTCGCATTTTTTTTTAAAGATTTCATATTATCTATAACGGCATGACTGACACAAATCACATGTTTAACTAACAGTGCGAAGCCTCTTATTAAACGATTGTCCAGATTTCGATAGAGGGAATGGCTTGTCAAAACATGTGGTTTTTTTATTTTTTTTGCCAGCAAAAGAGCTTGTACTGCTAATATGGAGCCCAAACTATGAGCATTTATGATATCAAATTGAGCAAAAAACTTATTATATTGACGAGAAAAGCCCAAAAGCGTCATACACATCTGAGTGTATGAAATTCGTTTAATTAATAGAGAACCTTTTCTCTCTTCTAGAGGGTAATGTTTTCTTTTACGCGTGATAATGCATACTTCATGTCCGAGTGCGGCTAAATGTCTTCCTAAGGCATCAACACAATATTCAACTCCCCCTATCTGGGGGAAATAGTTATCAGTAATTAGGGCAATCTTTAATGATTGTGGCTGCATCAAAATAACTCAGTTTATTTTTATTAATCTATGGTGAATTGTTTTTAATTTTTTAAAACAAGGCTCTGGTGTGTATAAGGACACTATCCATAAAGGTATTATTATTTACATCGACTCGTTTTAGTGTAATTCAATGATAGAAACTAGTAAACTTAAGACATCAATAATAAACGCATTGGTTTTAATATAGAACCCTCACAAAAGAGGTAGAGGCTTCTGTCACTCGTTAGAACCAAAAGTATTTTTTAGTTTAAATTGAGTGAGTAACTTCCAGGGACACCTCGATGCACACAAATGATAAAAATAAGAACCCATTGTTTGTACGTTTTATTAGATATCAAGCCCGTATTTGGTCTTATGTCTTTATAGGGATCACCATTTTTATGGTATCTCGTACCTTTATGCTGGCTTATTTTTTTGACTCTCACGCAACCCATTTAATCAAAGATATTCTCACTTTATATGGACTTGGACTGGCTTACGATTTACAGGCAATCACGTTTATATTCTCTCCATTAGTGGTATTAGGCTTGTTTTTGATTGTTTTTAATCAAACTCGGCTTTTTAGTATCTATAATTTACTCGGGGCGTTTTTTCTTTTGTCTATTGCACTTATTTGTGTAGTTAACTTCTTCTATTATCAATACTTTAGCACACAAATAGGGATGAATTTTTTTCATATTCTGTTGGGTCAAGCAGATGCAACCTTTGCTTATATTTTTGAGAGTTATCCTGTTGAGTGGTTTATTTTAGGAGGTGGGCTACTTCTCATTTTAATGCTGGGTTTATTGAGAGCTGTAGAAAAAAATATCCAAAAAATAAACTGGAATCCACGATGGTTTGTCAAATTGACTTGCATCATGCTCTCTATTTTTTTATATATTTCTGCGATGCGTTGTTCCTTTGGCGGATACAGTTTATATCATAATGGGTTTCCAGTAATTGCTTCTTCATCACTGGTGAATCAATTAGTAGAAAATGGTGCTGCTGCTTTGTATGATGCTTATAAGGAAATAGCTACTGCACGGTCGATTTGGACCTCTATTACTCTGCAAGAAGCACTTAACGCATATAACAAATACTTTAATAAAAACATACAATCAGAAGAATTTGGAGTACAACACTTATATTCCCAGACCTCAACGAAGCAGTTTTCTAAGGACCATCCAAAACCTAATGTTGTATTTGTGCAGATGGAAAGTTTTGGGAGACATTTATTACTCTACTCGAATACTCAAAATGACATGGTGGGGAGATTGGGGAGGTACTTTAGCCAAGATTTTTTGTTTAATAATTTTCTCTCTAGTGGAAATGCTACTTATGAATCTTTAGGTTATTTAACATTTAATACGCCACGTCCCGAATTATTAAGTACACAATGTTCTAATATGCTCTCTTCATCTGTAGCAAAACCCTTTAAGATGGCAGGATATAAAACTGTTTTTCTAACTTCAGGCTCAGCACATTGGGCTAACACGGATCATTTTTTATCTACCCAAGGGTTTGATCAAATAATTGGCTTAGAGACGATTTTAGAACACTACCCTAAGGCAGAAAGATCACCTTGGGGGGTTTATGATGAATATACTTTTGCTTATGCGTATCATTTATTAAATGACACGAATGAAAATCATCAACCTATTTTTATTTATATCAATACAGTGACCAATCACCCACCATATAGCATCCCGACTCATTATCAATCTTATCCTATAACGCTACCTGATACACTTTTGCAAATGGTAACCACACCGTTTGAGGAGCTTATTCAAGCAGCGCAGACCTATCAATATGCCAATGATTCTTTAGGTCATTTTCTAGATAAAATAGACCATAGTCATTGGGGTTGGAAAACTATCATTGGCGCTTCAGGAGATCATAATCAAAGGGAATTGATGTTTCACTATAAAGATTATACAACCTTAGGCATAAGATTTGAGGTTCCATTCTTTTTACATGTACCGCCTGTATATCAAAATAACATTCAGTATGATCCAGAACGTATTGGTTCTCATAAAGATATTTTTCCAACCTTATATGAGCTTGCACTATCAGATATACCCTATCTTAAATTAGGGAATAATTTATTATCCCCTGATAATCCAGGCTTTGAGTTTGGATATAATGTGTCTGCTTTTCTTTTCCCTGAGGGAATTATCGTTTCAGAGGAAAATAAACATCGTTTTTACCCTTGGATGGATAAATCAAAAATATTAGTTCGGGAAGGTCTGGAGTTAAGCCCATCGCAAAAAGAACAACTTAACAAGGTGAGGCAATATGAATTGTTGCTCTCTTGGCAACTCAATGAGTCTGCTAAATTGGCTAAATGTACTTAAACATTGAAGAAGAGGGATTAGCGTATCAGGCTGTTGATGTTCGCTCTATAGAACATTTGTAGTCTGATGCAGAATCAGTTCCCTTAACCAGCGATGCCCCGGGTCATTATCCGCTTTTTGATGCCAATATTGATAGCAATGATAACTATCCACCTCAAAAGGCACAGAAGCAATGCGTAATGGGATGAAATGAGATACCTTTTCAGCAACCTGACGGATACTTAGAGTAAGGTAATTGGAGTCCGCTAACACAAGTAAAGGCATGATTCCTTGCCCTAAGCTAATGGAAACCCGTTTGTCGTGCCCAAGCTGATTTAAATAACGATCGAAATAATTATAAAAAGGTGTTTCTTTTAATGAAAATTGGATTAATGGATACTTTAATAACTCGTCCAAGGTGATTTTCCCTTCTTGGATTCCTGGGTGGTGGCTGCCTCCGACTATGACTGCTTCATCTTGAAACAACTTTTGTTGTTTTAAATTCTCCGGAACTCCTTCAAACATACCAATCATCAAATCAATATCTCCGGATTCAAACACTTCTGCAGAATTTAAATAATTAGGATGCTTTATATTTAATTTTATTCCCGGAGCCTCTTGTTCCAATTGGCGAATCAAACCTGGGGTCCATAAAATTGACAATAAATCAGTCATCCCAATTGAAAAAACTCTTTTGGAGATCAAGGGATTAAATGTTTTTGTAGTGTTAAATAACGTTTCAATCAGAGAAAGTGCTTCGCGGGTTTTTCCTATCAATGAATTTGCTAAAGGAGTTAATTGCATGATATTGCCTTGGCCGCGAACAAGAAGATCATCATGAAAATGCTCACGAAGTTGCTTCAAATAAATACTCATGGAAGATTGGCTTATACCCATTTTTTTGCTTGCAAGAGTAAGATGGCGACAGGTTAATAATGCATGCAATGCTCGAAGTAAATTGAGATTAAGTTTATCCATAAAACGCCTCATTGGATCCCATGGACAAGCCGCGGGACGTTGATTTAGGGGCCTTTAAGTTAATGGCAGTGCTCCTCCGTTCAAACGGTTCGAGGTAGAGTCTGGATCCAGATAGATTCTTTATCTGAAAACCACATTAAATTACTTTTTTAACGGCTTCAGTTTGAGGTATAGCTGAGAGTAATTGAGTTTGCAAATGAGCCAAATTTAATTGTGACATAATTCTTACTATCTTAAAGATAGCTCGAAGATTTAAGCCTCGAGCTTTTCGATACGTCAATTTAGAGAATGCTGCATTGCTCTGACAATTTGGGTTTATAACTCATCCTTGTTTCGTCATTTAATTTATTTAAAGCGGTTTGCAAGTAATAATCTATTTCAGATTGATTGCTTATACTTTGTTTGCACGCTTCAATGAATACCTCTTTGACTTGTTCGAACTCAGAAGATGTAATCGCTTGCTCCATATACTCATGGGATCGCAATCTTAATGCTCGGATCCGCGCTGCTTGTTCTACGGTACGGAGTAATTGATGATGCTCCCATGTTCCAACTAGCGTTTCTGTTAAAATTACCATATTGAGACTATTTCCTCGACTGATATGGAAATATTCAATTCCCTGTGGTGATTCAGCATAAATTGATAAATCACCACCTGCTCTATAAATTCCTATCATATAAGTTTCATCGCCGATTAAGTGATCATGATTGATGACTGAACGTTTGCTACTTAATGTTTCTGTTTTGCTATGCATGGACAACTCCAATTAAAAATTAGGTAAAAAGTAATCAGTTCAATTTTGAGTTATTTTTATTCTTGTTGAATTGATTGCGTCCATTTTATGGGTAAAGCCTTAGCATATTCTTAAAATTGCTAATGAAATTTTAATACTCGGTATTAAAATTCTGGGAAGCGGATGCAGTGTTTATTAACGGATGATTTGTCGAGCAGCTTATAAATAGATCCAGCTCTTTTTCATAAAGCTCAGTACTGATATTCATTAAGCCTAAAATTGAATGAAAAAGGTTATCATGAGAGAGCTTTTTAATCAGGGATTCTTTTTTCAAACAACTTTGGGATAAATTTTTTTCTTCGGCGAATGAATCAGATGCCCAGAAAATAAGGGGGACACTCGTTTGCTCCTGGGGGGCAATGAGATATGGCGTGCCGTGTTCATATATTCCTTTTTCGCCAATAGATTCTCCATGATCCGAAGTATAGAGTAGTGCCGTATTCCAAAAGTCATCTTGTTCTTTTAGAAAATTAATGAGTTCATGGAGTACAAAATCAGTATATAAAATACTATTATCATATGCATTTAATAAGGTTTGACGGTCACAAAGTCGAAACTCTTGATTTTGGCAAGCAGGAGTAAATTGATTAAAGTGATTAGGGTAGCGAGTATGATAATTTTGACCATGGCTTCCTTTTAAATGGAGCACAAGAACCGTATCTACTTTTTGAAAATGATGGATTTTATTTTTTAATTCGTTAATTAATTCCCCATCAAAATTATAATCAGTAATTGTTGATGTAACATGTTTGCAAACACCTTGGCAATCACCGGCACCATTATTGTCCAGCCAGAATACATTTACCCCGGTTCGTTTTAAAATATCGAGTAGGTTATCTTGGTTTTCTGCAATTAAATTACTAAACTGAGTTCGTGGAAGATGTGAAAAAATGCAGGGAACCGATACACTTGTAGCTGTTCCACACGATGTCATGTTTGGAAAAGAGATGACACCTTGTTTTTTTGTATATGGATTTGTGGCTCGCTCATAGCCATTTAATTGAAAATTCATTCCTCGAGCAGTTTCACCAACGACCAAAATCAAAAGATTATTTTTCCCATTATGATGCATGCTGTTGTTTTTAGCATCTAGCCCAATTTGTTTGTAAGGATGGTGTTGTGCGATTATTTTATCGTGATAAAAGTTAAATGCTGCATTGAGAAAATTATTTGGAATCATTTCAAACGGAGGTTTTCCGGCGAGTCCAGTTAAGGGGATTAGGGAATAATAGCGAATGGAAAAGGGGAATATAATTATAAAATAAAAAATGGGATATACAAAAACACTTAATAGTTTGATGAGTATTTCTTTTTTAATAGAAAAATGAACGATCTTAACTTTATAGATTAAATAAGATGGGACAACTCCAAATAAGAAGAAACAAATTAAAAATGAAGGAGTAATAAAGGGAAGAACTTCTTTTGTATTCGTTTTTTCAAGTGTAGCGATCATTGCGGAATGTGAATCAAAAACAAATCCATAATACACATGACAGTAACTCAAAACAGATGAAACTAAAGTTACTGTTATAAAAACAGCTTTTTCCAAATACTTGACACTAAAAAGAGAAAATAAAGAGAAAAAGACGCAAAATAAAAAGAGAGGGATAGTCATGCTCAAAAAAACGGTACTCTCAATCGAGATATGTTCCTCTTTTATATGAGTAATTGCTTTAATAATAAATGGGAAATTGAGTACTAATGCAAAATATGCAGTTAAGATTAATGTAAAAGATACAACATTTAATCTCTTAAGCCTCATGAAACCGGTTCCTTATTCTATATGGTCAATAAACCCTATGAATTAACATTTCCTCCTAAAGCTTTATAAAGATTGATTTGCGTGACTTGAAGTCGAACAATATTTTGTAGGTAGGCAAATTCTATATGATTTAATTCTTCTTCTGCACGAAGTACCGTATTAAAATCAGTGTATGACTTTTGATAAACATCCCTGGCTAATTTTAAAGCAAGTCTTTTTTGTTCCACCGCACGTTTAAGATGAATGGTACTTTTTTTATAATGCTGAAAATAGCTGTATTGAGTTTCAACCTCATGTAATGCACGCATCACTGCGAGTTGATATTGTATGACTATCATAGTTTTCTCACGTTTGCGTAATTCAATGGAATTGAATAAAGCGACATTGAATATGGGTGCGGTAAAAGTTCCATAGAAAGTGGATTCGGGATTTTGTACCGTAAGCAGATTACGCGCAGTAAGAATACTCCCTGCAATGGTTTGAGTTTGCCATCCCAGTAGCCATCCTATAGTGATTTGAGGCAACAAATTTGCCATTGTCGCACGAATATTAGCATGTGCAGCAGCGACTCTGCGTTCAGCCGCTTTAATATCCGGGCGGCGTTGTAAAAGTTCAGCGGGTAATCCTAAATTAATATTTTGAGTGAGTTGCGGAATTGGTTTAGGTGGCAATAATTTTTTTGCCAATACGCCGGGATTATTGCCAGTTAGTAGTTCTATTTTGTGCAAGAGAGCAGTTGTTAATGCTTTATTTTGTTCTAATTCCGCCAGTTGAGTTTCAATTAATCCATCTTGTTGCGCAAAATTCAAGTAATTAGCATACCCTTCTTTATAACGGGATTTGATAAATTGCAGTGTTTGTTTGTTGCCTGAAATATTATTATCTAATACCATCCTTCTTGCTTGTGCTTCGCGTAACTCCAAATAAGAGGAAGCAATTTCTGCATATAAATTTATTAATGCAAAATCAAGCTCTTCTTGTTCTGCTTGGAAATTTGCTTTAGCCATTTGTTTTATTTGACGATTCCTGCCAAAAATATCAGGATCTAAATTACCAGTTAAGGCAATAAGTTGATTGATATCAAATCCTGTTCCTGTTGGAGGAGATGCTCCAAGAGCTGCGGTTGGCAGTAATTGGGCTACGGCTACCGCATATTGTGCGCGCGCTACCGTGACTCTGGTTTGTGCTGTTTGTAAATTTAAATTATAAACCGCCTGTTGTTCAATTAAATCATTTAATATGGGATCATGAAAATTCCGCCACCAAGCATCGTCTTTTTTTACTAAAGACTTATGTTGTATGCCATTGCTCCAATTGGATGGCACAGAAGCAGTAGGTGGAACATATTTGGGGCCTATGGAGCATCCGGTCAGCAGAAAAATAAGTAATGCAAAGTACGAAATATAATAGTTCATAGGAAAATCATTTATTTTTAATAGCGATATGGGCATCAAGTTGTCGGCCTGCCACAAGGTTAGGATAATCATCTCTCTTATAAAAATATAAGGCTTCTTGTACTCGTGCATTGAGGCGATCGTTCTGAATAATGTAGCGATCAAGCTGGATAAAAGTTAAAGGGATACTTAGGTCTTCTCCAGTTAAATATGCAGAGGCTTCAGGAGAAAATTTCTTGGTATCTCGTTCTTCTATTGAAACACGTACGATTACTTTTTGAGCGTCTCCTAAGAGAATGATTTGGCTTCCTCCCCCAACAAACTCATCGACATGCGCATTAATTTGTAAAATAATTCCATCTTTTGGCGCTACCACATGCAATTGACTCAGTGCCAATTCAGCATTTTTTACATTTGCTTTTGCAGTGTCTAAAGCATGCTGTAATTGTTCCAGTTGAATGGTTCCCATTTTTACTTCATGTGTTTTTTCTCGCACATCTACTTGATTAATAGCTCGTTTATCAATGCTTTTTAATCGTTTTAACTGTGCTTTAATATGATTTAAATTTTTTGTCTGAATAATGAGATTATTTTCTGCTTGTTTCAGAGCACTCTTATTCACCGCCACATTGTGTTGTCCTATTGTGTCATCCAGCGAAAATAAAACATCTCCTTGTTTTACCATTTGTCCCACGGTGACATTTATCTTTTTAATAATGCCGCTTTGCAGGGTTGGCACATGAGTGATGTCATTTGTCGCATCAATTATGGCAGGAACAATCATTTCCTCATTTACGGCAACTGGCGCAGGCTGAATTTGAGGTAGTGACATTTTGCGAGTGAATAGGAACGAAAAGTATGAGCCTCCAATCAAAAGTACCAACAAACTAAAACCAATAATTTTTCTTTTCATACGGTTTCCTTTCGATAAGTCACTTGGTAATCATTTAATCCTTTGAACTCAAGTACCTTATCTGCATGTGTCATAATCCGATAATCATGAGTAGAAATTAAAAAAGTACACCCATGTCTTTCAGCATACTCTTGTATCAATGAAAAAACTAAATCGCTGCTGTCTCTATCTAAGTTACTGGTGGGTTCATCGCAAAGTATTAAGCGCGGCGCGCGAATTAAGGCACGCCCCATTGCAATTCGTTGTTTTTGTCCGCCAGAAAGAGTTTCCAACTTTGAGTAAATATGAATTTCAAGTCCTAAACGAATCATCAGTTGCTTTGCTTGTTGATAAGCACTCTCAGGTGATACACCATCAATCAACAAGGGCAATGCCAAATTTTCAAGTGCGGAGAGTGCTGGAAATAAATGAAGATGTTGAAACAGAAAGCTGATATGGGCGGCACGAAAAGCTACTTTATCTTTAGGAGACATTTGATACAGGTCATGCCCACATACAGCACAAATACCATGGTCGGGGCTAAGAATACCGCCTACTATCATGAGCAGGGTTGTTTTTCCACATCCAGACGCTCCCATTAACATCCCAATTTCACCCGGATGAAGTGCTAATGAGAAATTATCTAATACTGAAAGAGTGGTAGTGCCTGTTTGGTAAGTTTTGGCAATATTCATACAATTTAAAGTAGGGGCTTCACTGTTATCCATTAATTGGTATCCCGACATAATTCTATTGTATCCAAACGTAAGACTTTTAAGATAGCAAAATAAGAAGAAAAAACAATGACTATTGTTGACCCTAAAGCGCCCAACAAAATAATTTGTTGCGTGAGGTGAAATGCCACCGTTGTGTCATGGAAGATCAAGCCAAAAAGCACCGTCAGTGCCAGGCCAAGAATATAGCCTACGCCCCCAGTAATTGCTGCTTGGAATAATACCATTTTGATTAATGAAGAACTGGAGACTCCTAACATTTTTAACATCCCGAATTGATGAAGATGAGTTAAAACAAAATTAGTAAAGATTTGCCACATCATCACGAGACCAATAATGAATCCAACAATTGCGACAGCGATAAACGCAATAACAATAGGTGTTTTTTCACGAAAAAATTGATTAGAACGATCGACAAACTGATCTGGAGTCAAGGGAAGAAAACCAGTAATTCTTCGAATCTCATAGGCAATTTGTCGTACATCATAAGAAGGCTTTACTTTCACTAAAATAAACGAGTTGCGGTGAGAAACATCTGGAATATGATTGCTGGTCATATACGCTTTAGGTTCATACATATAGGTGCGTAACGGTTTCGTTATGCCGGTGACAATCAATTTATTTCGTCCTTCAAGCATTTTTTCCCCCAACTGGATTGTTCTTCCATTGGGTGCTTCAAACTGCTTTAAAGCATAACCATCAATGATAATTGAATTCGTTTTGTGGATTGAGGAACGTGTGCCGGCAATCATTGTTTTAGGTAACCCAACTAATGATTCCGGGTCGACTCCTATAAGTTCCCACGAGGTAATTTTCCCAGTTCCAGTGTGTATCATGGTATACCAGGTCCGGTATAATTGTTTTGCCCAAAGCACTCCAGGGATACTACGAATACGATAGATATCTATAGGTCTAAAATAGAGGGGATCTGCAAACGAAAAGGAAGTATCTCCCATCACCCATAAATCAACATCGGTAATTGCTCGGATTGGCGCAACAATACGATCGGTTACCCCTTGGTAAATCCCAGGTTGTTGCATGATGATGAAGGCAGAAAAGGTGGCGCCAATGACCATCCCAATAAACTTCCGTTTGCTGTTTACGAGCATTTTAAAAGCAACTGAAAACAAATTGATGTTTTTTGCATCAATTAATGAGCGAACTATTTTACCAATCATTTCTTAGTGCTCTATGGCAATCCTTTAATATACACTCATCCCGAGTGTGCAATCATAGTTCCGTAGTTTAAACGTAGGTTTTAGATATCTCAAGACAATATGAGATTTTTCGTTATTTTTTTAATGAATTACTATATTATACAATAGGTTAATATGATTTAATTATAAAGAGGACTTAACTGATTCTGTATGTATTTAAATTGAATGTTGTTGTATAGTTACAACCTTGGATGTATGTATTTATAGGAAATAAAATGGGTCGTTCTTTATCAAAAAATCACCCTGCACAGATGTTTTTAATGTTATGGCGTCATTATGATCTCATTTTGCAACTGGTCAAACGCGACATTTTAATGAGATATCGTGGTTCTTTTGCCGGGGTATTGTGGCTCATCCTTGCACCTTTACTCATGCTAGGTCTTTACACCCTTGTGTTTAGTGTTTTTATGCATATTCAATGGCCAGGGGTTACCAATAATCTTATGTATTCATTACTGATTTATGTAGGGTTAATCATTTTGAATTTTTTTGCTGAATGTCTGAATCGTTCACCTGCTATGATTGTAAGTAATGCTAACTTTGTAAAAAAAGTGGTGTTTCCTGTAGAGGTTTATCCATGGGTGATCGTCGGAACCGCTCTTTTCCACGCAATAGTGAGTACGTTTATATTAGCGATATTTTGTTTTTTTATCTTGGGAAAAGTAAATGCTACTATTTTGTTACTTCCTGTTTTATTTATACCCCTAATTTTGTTTTCCCTGGGAGTGAGCTGGTTTCTTTGTTCGGCAGGGGTGTATGTAAGAGATATTACTCATCTGATGGTGTTTATTTTGCAAGTGATTATGTATCTTTCGCCGGTTTTTTATTCAATAAGTATGTTGCCAGAGATTTTTCAAAAGATTTTGTTTCTTAATCCATTAACTTTTATCATTGAGCAAGCTCGAAGCCTTGTTATTTTTGGAAATTTACCCCAATGGGAGATTCTCGGACTTTTTTTTATTATTAGTGTTTTTATTGCCTATATTGGATTTTTTGGATTTCAGAAAACAAAGGATGGATTTGCTGATGTTTTATAATCTTTCTGCTTGATCCTAAGCATTTTTATCTGTTAAATCATACATAATCTCTGTTTTGCAGTGATTAGACTTTATAAAGACACAAACGAGGCGATATGTCTTCTTAAATTTGACTTTCTAAAAAAGGATTGGTGAGAGAATGTCTTCTGAAATTGCCATCAAGGTAAACAATCTGAGTAAATGTTATCATATTTATAACAAACCTCAAGATCGCTTGCTGCAGATACTTAGCCCAAGTCGCAAACAATATTATCGCGAATTTTGGGCGCTTAAAGATGTATCTTTTCAAGTGAATAAGGGAGAAACGGTTGGCATTATTGGAAAAAATGGCAGCGGTAAATCAACGCTATTACAAATAATTTGCGGCACACTCACCGCTACAGAAGGTGCGGTACAAACACAAGGTAGGATTGCTGCTTTATTAGAATTAGGCTCAGGTTTTAATCCAGAGTTTACGGGGCGTGAAAATATTTACATGAATGCAACGATGCTGGGGTTGAGTAAAAAAGAAATTGATGAGCGTTTTGAGGATATCGTTGCTTTTGCTGATATAGGGGAGTTCATCGAGCAACCAACGAAAACATATTCTACTGGAATGACGATAAGACTAGCTTTTGCAGTCCAATCCCAAGTAGAGCCAGACATTCTCATTGTGGATGAGGCTTTGGCTGTGGGAGATGCAAAATTCCAAGCCAAATGCTTTGATAGATTGAAGCAATTGAGAAAAAATGGAACAAGCATTCTATTAGTCACTCATTCAAGCGAGCAAATTGTGACACATTGCTCGCAGGCTATTTTATTGAATGATGGCATTGTTATGGAATTAGGTGAACCAAGGCATGTCGTCAATCGGTATTTAGATTTATTATTTGGTAAAGTAAATAGTACAACGCCTTCAGAAGAGCAAGAGCCTGCTATTGAAATACCAGAACCTAAACATGAACTAAGTACTTCTGCTGATCTATTCGCTACTCGGCCGTGCTACAATCCCTATGAATACCGATGGGGAGATGGGGCAGCGCAAATACTTGATTTTTATATGGAAGCAGAGAAGAAGCCCTATCCTTTATCCATTACTACAGGCCAATGGATTACTTTAAAGATTTCAGTAAGATTTTTAAGGGATGTGATTCGTCCAATTTTTGGTATTACCATCAAAACAAAAGAAGGTGTTGCTGTTTATGGAGCCAACTCAGAAACACTTAATGTTGATGAATTTAAAACATTTGGTACTAATGGAAAGATAATTCAATCTGAAGTATCGTTTCAGTGTAAGCTTGCTTCGGGGGATTATTTTGTTTCTTTTGGAGTGGCTTCGCGACAAGGAGAAGACATCATCCCTCATGACAGGCGTTATGACTCAGTCCATTTACATGTTTTGGCTGAAACAAGCTTTTTTGGTCTTGTTGATTTAGGACTTAAACTCTCTGCACAGGAAGTATACACATGAACCCTTTACTTTCTAACCTTGGTTATTCTCTAGATCCTAATACTCGGATATGGTTGAAAGCTGATTGTGAGAGTATTGCTTATAATGATGGTGATGAGGTAGAAAATCGTATTGCCGCCGTAATTTCTAAAGCCCAAGATGTTTCATTATTTTCACCGGAATTAAAAAAACATTGTGTTGACTGGCCTTCTTTGTATCACCTGAGCGCGAGTAGAGCGAATATTTTGCGTCCTTTTCAAAATATTTTACCGGGCTCGGATGTGCTTGAGATCGGTTCAGGTTGTGGAGCAATAACTCGTTATTTAGGGGAATGCGGAGCCAATGTTTTAGCACTTGAAGGAACATTAAGACGTGCGGTGATTACGCGTGCTCGTACCCGAGACTTGAATAATGTAGCAGTGGTCTGTGAGCAATTTCATAAATTTGTTGGCCATGAGAAGTTTGATGTGATTACCTTAATTGGTGTATTGGAGTACGCCAATTTATTTATGCCCGGTGAGTGTCCCGTACAAAGTATGCTTCAACACGTTAAATCTATGTTAAAACCCGAAGGGCGTCTCATTATCGCAATTGAAAATCAGCTAGGGCTTAAATATTTTGCTGGGGCTCCTGAAGATCATCATGGTCAACCTTTGTATGGAATAGAGGGGCGTTATAAAGGCAAACAACCCACAACTTACGGCCGGCATACTTTAAATAATCATCTCCATCAAGCAGGGTTTATAGAAAATGAGTTTTTTGCTCCATTTCCTGATTACAAGTTACCGTTGTCCATCATTACTCAACGAGGCTTCTCCAATCAAGAGTTTGATCCGGGAATGTTAGTAACCCATGGGGTGAGAGCAGACCCTCAATTACCACCTCATTTGTTTTTCTCACCTGAATTAGTTTGGCCTGTGGTTCTAAAAAATGAACTAGGTCTCGATCTTGCGAATTCTTTTTTAATTGTGGCACAAACCTCAAAGACTAAATTATCTTCTTCAGAGATTTTAGCGTATCACTACTCTACACATAGGGCGAAACCATTTTGTAAGGAAACTTTATTCTTAAACACTAAAAAAGGAAATATTGAAGTACAATGCAAGCTGCTTGAATCCGACGCTGTTTCAGACTTAAAAGACCAGGCGCTTTCGCATTCTCTGCAAGAAAAGGCTGTTTACATAAAAGGCAAACTTTTGTCCTGTGACTTTATAGATATTGTAGTACGTGATGGATGGTCTATTAAGGAAGTGAGTTTATATTTTAAAAAATATTTGTTCATTTTAGCATCCCTTACTTTAAAAAATAAACCAATTAACAAAATTAATATTGATACACTTTTACCTGGAAATAGCATTGATCTAATTCCTCAAAATATAATAATTGCCCCAAATGGGAAACCTAGCGCAATAGATCAAGAATGGTCATGGGAGTACCCAATACCTGCAGGATTTCTTATATTTCGTAGTGTGCTTATGTTAAATAACATAATTTCATGCTATGGAAAAGCACAAAGTGCTTTTCCCAACACACTATTAGGATTATTTTTAGCACTGTATAAGGAAATGGGTTATGAAGTGGGTGAGGATAAAATTCACTCTTATTATGAGCTAGAATCTCTATTTCAATGTAAAGTCGCTCAAGATAAAACTGCAGTATCTAATTTATCTTCGCCTCTTCGGTTTTCGAATTGGAATTATGTAATAACTGATTATACTAAGCATATCCAGAGTCTAGAAAAAGCGATCACGGATAAAGATAATCATATTAAGAATTTAGAGCATATACTGGAAGAAGCAGATAAACATATTCATGTCCTAGAAGATAAAGATAGGCATATCTGTAATTTAGAACATATGCTAAAAGAAAAAGAGAATCAAATTGAAATTCTGAAGCATGTAATCGTCGACAAAGACAGGCATATTGGAAATATAGAGTACATGCTTGAGGAAAAAGAGAATCATGTTGCAACCTTGGAGCATGTAATTGCCGACAAAGACAGGCATATTGGAAATATAGAGTACATACTTGAGGAAAAAAGAATCATGTTGTAACCCTGGAGCATGTAATTGCCGACAAAGACAGGCATATTGGAAATATAGAGTACCTGCTTGAGGAAAAAAAGAATCATGTTGTAACCCTGGAGCATGTAATTGCCGACAAAGACAGGCATATTGGAAATATAGAGCACCTGCTTGAGGAAAAAGAGAATTATGTTGCAACCCTGGAGCATGTAGTTGCCGACAAAGACAGGCATATTGGAAATATAGAGCACCTGCTTGAAGAAAAAGAGAACCATGTTTCACCCCTGGAGCATGTAGTTGCCGACAAAGACAGGCATATTGAAAACATAGAATATATGCTTGTTGAAAAAGAGAACCATATTGAAACTATGGCTCGTATGGTTGTGGATAAAGACAGGCATATTGAAAACATAGAATATATGCTTGTTGAAAAAGAGAACCATATTGAAACTATGGCGCGTATGGTTGCGGATAAAGACAGGCATATTGAAAACATAGAATATATGCTCGTTGAAAAAGAGAACTATATTGAAACTATGGCGCGTATGGTTGTGGATAAAGACAGGCATATTGAAAACATAGAATATATGCTTGTTGAAAAAGAGAACCATATTGAAGCTATGGCGCGTATGGTTGCGGATAAAGACAGGCATATTGAGAACATAGAATATATGCTTGTTGAAAACCAGAACTGTTTTGAAACTATAGAGCGTATGGTTGCGGATAAAGAAAAACATATTCGAAATTTAGAAATTCTTTTTTCATCTAAAAATAAAAAAATATTATTTTTAGAACAAACCATAAGATCTCTCAAAAACAAAAAAATACATCAATTGACGCGTAGAGTTAGAAAAAAAATATTAAGAAATCCTCTTAAAATTTGTAGTCGCAGTGTTTTTTTTGATGAGAATTGGTACTTAGATCATTATCCCGATGTCAAAGCTGCAGGGCTAGATCCAGTGATCCATTATGTAAAATATGGTGCGGCTGAAAAGCGCGATCCCGGGCCTAATTTTTCAACCGCATTTTATATAGAGGAAAATCCAGAAGTAGAAAGAATGAGAATTAATCCTTTAGTACATTTTGAGGTTCATTTCTCTTGAGAAAATAACTTATTATGATAATAATTATGCAGAAAAATATTAATAAAATCAGTGTTGTGTTAAGCAGATTAATACACTAAAGTATTACCTGCTCAGATAGACTAACTTTCTGAGAGTGCTCATTCGATTTATGTGAAATAGGGAAAAAAATGTTTCAATTCATGGAGATATGGCGAAAAAAAAAGGCGTTAGGTATAAATAAAAAAGCGATTAAAATTTGTAAAAGGAGTGCCTATTTTGATGCCGACTGGTATTTAGATACTTATCCTGATGTAAAAGCTGCTGGATTAGATCCAGTGCTCCATTACGTACAATATGGTGCAGTAGAAAGACGTGATCCGGGCCCCAATTTTTCAACGGTAGATTATTTACTTGAGAATCCTAAAGTACAACAAAAGGGGATCAATCCTTTAGTGCATTTTGAAAAATCACGGAAGAAAGTCCCAACTACCAAAAAAAACTATCAAACATGGGTTAGTTTATACGATACTTTGACTGATGTAGATAAAAAAAATATTAAAAGAAAAATAGCCGATCTAAAATATAAGCCTACGATTTCTGTGATTATGCCAGTTTATAACACTCCTGAAAAATGGCTAAAACTCGCGATTGATTCCGTTTTAAACCAGCTCTATCCATACTGGGAACTTTGTATTGCCGATGATGCTTCTTCAGCCAGCCATATTAAAAACCTTCTAAGCTATTATGCAAAAAAAGATCCGCGTATTAAGGTAATTTACCGGGAAGCCAACGGCCATATTGCAGAATCAAGTAACAGCGCATTACAACTGGCGACGGGTGAGTTTGTTGCTTTATTAGATCACGATGATGAGTTAACTGAACATGCATTGTATAAGATCGTCGAAGAATTGAATGCTTATCCTAACGCCACCTTAATTTATAGTGATGAAGATAAAATTGATGATCACGGAAGACGCTGCGAACCATACTTTAAATCAGATTGGAATCCAGATTTGTTTTACAGCCATAATTTTATTAGTCATTTAGGTGTTTATAAACGTTCGGTAGTTAATGAAATAGGTGGCTTTCGTAAAGGTTATGAGGGAAGCCAAGATTATGATTTGGCACTTCGAGTGATTGAAGTGATTACGCCAGATCAAATTCGTCATATTCCACACATTTTATATCACTGGCGTATTGTTCCTGCGTCTGTGTCGAATTCAAAAGCATATACCTGTGAAGATGCGGCTCGAAAAGCAATTCAATCTCATTTAGAGCGTCAAAAGGTAGTTGGAGTGCAAGTGACAAAGAACCCTTTATTACCTAATTTTCATAGGGTGACTTACTCCTTGCCTAAGGAGCAGCCTTTAGTAAGCATTATTATACCAACAAAAGATAAGGTTGAAGTTCTTAAATGTTGTATAGAGAGTATTCTTAAAAAAACAGAGTATCAAAATTTTGAAGTGATAATTGTTGATAATCAAAGTCAACAACAAGAAACTCATGCTTATTTTAAGCAGCTCATGCATAATCAAAAAATTAAAATTATTTCCTATAATAAACCTTTTAATTATTCAAAGATTAACAATTTTGCTGTTAGTAAGACGCAGGGAGATATACTTCTTTTTCTTAATAATGATACAGAAGTGATAACCCCCTCGTGGTTAACAGAAATGGTTAGCCAGGTGATAAGACCTGAAGTTGGAATAGTGGGTGCTAAGCTTTATTACCCGGATGACACTATTCAACATGCTGGGGTCATAGGTGGTTATGGGTCAGTGGCGGGGCATATCTTTTCAAGATGGCCTAGAAAACAACATGGATACATGGGAAAAGACTCATTATCCCAAAATTTTTTGGCAGTTACGGCTGCATGCATGGCGATGCGACGTTTAGTATTTGAAGAGTTAAATGGTTTCGAGGAAAATACTCTTGTTGTTGCTTTTAATGACGTAGATCTTTGTTTGCGTGCTTATAAAAAAGGGTACAGAATTTTCTGGACCCCCTTTGCAGAACTATACCATTATGAGTCTTTAACAAGAGGTGTAGCTCAGACTCAAGAGGAAAAAACGCAAGCAGGAAGAGAAATAAATTATATGTTAGAACATTGGGGCAATTTACTTGAAAGGGATCCCTTTTATAATCCTAATTTAAGTTTAACATGCAGTCATTATTCTTTAGCGTTTCCTCCACGAGTTTCTTCCATGTAATATAAGAATCTAAATATATTTTATATTTAGATTCTTAATTTCGAAATTGAAGTGGTCTGGTTATAACTATAACTTACCTGTTACTTTTTTCATGAAAAGAACCCTTTTTTTGATAGAGGATGATCAAACGAGCGGGCATCCAGGAGTAAACAGTTGCTTGCCATCCTCATATTCGTACTTGATGCAAGTCAAGACTCCATTTTTATTATCATGACTTTCCCATGTACTAATACCACTACCCGATATTGATCGAATTTCTCCAGAATTATAAGTAGCATTTGGCACATTAAAATATCGATATTTATTATCTGTCAATTCCAACAATGAAAATCGCTGTGAACGAATAGCTCCATCTAGAGAAAAAAGTTTTAACTCAGCCTCTCCCTGATTCTGTTTTCCATATGTTCCGAACATTACACCTATGCGCTTCAATTTTTGGTTATTTGAACTCTCATTAGGAAGAGAGAGCAGCGATAGTTTGATTGTATTCACATTATTAAGTTGTACACTAGGCTGCATATGTCTCTGCATATCAATACCATCTGGGAATACAATCAGGTCTTTTCTAATGTAATAAGGACGATCATATAACCTCACATATTGTTCATCAATAAACTTTTGAATGCAGCCAGCATAACTGTCCCATGGATATCTGCCCCATACCGTCCACTTATCAATATACATCACCTTGGGGCGGTAGTCTGAAATTTCTTTGCATGCGTTAATACTAATACCAAGTATCGGGTTTTTATTGTATTTTTCTTGCCATGGTAAATAAAAGAAATGGCCTGATGCGGGCAGTCTATCTGCCATTATGTATTGAAAATTTTGAAATGAATAGACGATGATTTTCTCATCTTTAGTTGTAAGCGACGAAGCCAACTGAGCAAATTCGGTCTCTTCAGGGATTTTTTTTGACAAAAATTTTTCGTTATCTTCGGGAAATAAAAATGCAAGTTTAGCAGTACACATTACTGTAAACAACGAGATTATAAGTTGTGCTTGACGTGATTCAACAGCTTCCCTGCCTGTAAATGCTAAAGGAATGGCTAATAAAGAATACAAGAAAGGAAGACCATGAAACCCTAATGCCCCCCTGAGTAACAAACTGAAAATTCCAAGACCAAAAAAGACTGTTCGCCAAGGAAATTTAATTTCACGAGAAGCCATCACTAAGATGGCTAAAGTTAAAATCAAAAGATAAATAAACTGTAATGTATCTCCTGTTAGCATTCTAAATATGTGAAGTATTAATTGGGGATCGATATGTTGCCCGTTGTATAAGGGAAGGATTGTCGAGTTTAAATAAATATGGTAAGCAAAGAAGCCGGAGATAGAGCCAATTTTTATTAAGTAGAAAATACTACCGATTCCACAGATTATTAATGAGATAAAAGATAAAATAATAAAATTTTTTCGTAAGGATGCGAAAAATAAAAGAATAGCAACGGGCAAATAGGTAATTGCAAAAAAGGGTAGCATCGCTATTAGAGCATTTCCGAGTAAAATGTGCCTAGTTAAAAGTTTTTCAGGTTGTAAAATGGCCGGTAGAGTATATTGCGATAAAATTATTATAAGTAGCAGTCCAACTAGAACTTGGTATATGTAGGTATGACCAAAACATCAGGTAAATACAGAAGCATCACACATGTTGCAGTTATGGTGTATAGACGTCTAGAGTAACTACACTTTAAAAGTGGTGAATAATATATAGAGAATAAAGCAATTATTTGAAGTATTGCTATCGGTAAACGATGTCCAGATACTCCAAAACTTCCAAATTTCTCTAATACAATACCAGTAAGAAATGTTAATGGGCCGTGATGATTGAATATCTGGGAATATAATGATTGTCCATTAACAATCATTTTTGCTGTAACAATAGTCTCGGATTCGTCACCCCATTCCATATAATATAGTAGCTTAATTTGATAACGTATTGCGAAAAAAACAAAGATCATAAAAAGGACAATGGAGATATAATCAAACCAGTTTTTTTCTGAGTTTATGTTTTTTAATTCACTATTTTCATTAGAAAACACCACGTTAAACATCTCCTTTGTTTTGTGATTCAATATTGATATTAATGACGCGATTCTGTTAAGGAAAGATTGAAAAACTCTCACTATGCAAATTCGTTATGCGAAAATAAAATGACATGGATGCCTTGGTTGAATTTAGTCGAAATCTTTTGTTTTGTCGATGATTTTAATCAGATATTTATATCAGTTTTATATTGTTAGCAACACAATCTAAATGCTCAGGATAGCCAAGTGAAGATTGGTTCTCCTTGCAATTTTCTGATCTATCTACAGTCTGTCGATTAAGTTTGAACTACTACAGATTCCGATAGCCTGAATTTTTTAATATAAAAATAGTATTGTAATTCATTTTATAATTGCTTTTTTCATTCGTTTTTTCGAGTTGACTTACTTCAATTTGACAGATTAGAATGCTTGTTTTTAAGGACGATACTCAGTAATGAGTATTATAGAGAGCACCGAATGGATTTCTGCCCGATCTTCCTTTCTGTTATCTTTGATTCATGCAACCAGGTAGAGCAAATTAAAAAAATAATAGTGCATTTCCCAAAGATTGTTTTTACCTTTGTTAGTGGATTAAGTGTTTCTGCTAATTTTTTCAACACCCCCAATATTTGTATTTTTATAATCCTTACTGAATAAGGTATTGAAGCACATGTGTTAACTTAACGAGCGAATACTAATACAACCTTTTTAGATAGAGTTAAAGATGATTCCGATCTAGGTCAAGGAACAAAAATGGTAAAAAAAATTTCTTCATATGAGCTATTTTCAGTTGTTATTGGAGCATTGATTATAGGTGCTTTCGCTGTGAAAGTTGTTTTAGGTATCTCCTCACTCCCATTTTATCCAGACTTTATTGTCGGTTATATCACTTGGGAAGAAGATACTAAGTTCCAAGATATTTTAGCCGTCCCAGCCTTTATATTTAGTTTTTTCTTATTTTTTATAGTCACAATTAACACATTAAATAAATATCAACAAATAAAAAAACCAAACCTTGGAGAAGAGTTTTCTGGGCAGATATTAATTTGGTCATTACCATTTTTGGCCGGTTTTTCATCATTGCTCCTCGGGGTTGGTTTGAACTCAGAATTAATATATTTACCTGCGGCAGGTATTTTTTTTATTACAACTATTTTTAGATTACATGCAACACACGAGAAGATAGTGCGTCCGAAAGAGATCGGAATATTGTTATTGGCAGTCTTGATTATTTCATTAATTCCTCTCGAAATTTATATAATATTGAGTAGGGTATCAACTTCCTTAAGTGCCTCTATTAATGAAAAATTTATTTTTATTTCTATGCTAATAGCAATTTTAGGATATTTTATCGCATTGATATATTCATTATACGATCCTACGCAAACAAAAAAACTGTTACCATTCCTGCTTCTTGTCGGGCAGTTAGGGCTTAGTTTATTTTATGTCACACTTTATCCAGCATATATTTTGACCCCTAACCTAGGACTCATGAAATACAATACAACCATATGGTTAAATTTTTTAATAATGGGGTTAATTTTTCTTGCCATTATTGATGTAGTTCGCAGATATAAAAAAAATAGTTATAGCGGCAATATTTCAAAAAATATTTCGCCTTTTGCGCTGTATGGTCTACTAATAGGTCTGAAGTTTAGTAATACATCTCTCCCATACATTTCCACTGATGATTACCACTTTGGCGAGGGTTTGCTTGGATGGTGGTCTTATCTTCAAGGAGCAATACCTTATGTAGGCTATATACCTGCTCATGGATTTATTGATGATGATTTGCCAAGAGCTTTCTCAACAATTTTTTATGATGGTACGGCTAGTACTTTCTATGAATCAAAAAGAATAGCTAATGCACTGTTGGGATTAACAGCATACATTTCAATTTTCTTGTTTAGTGGTAGTTCAATTCTAGCATTTATTGCTATATTTCTTCTTGGAGGCGGGCTTAAGTGGTATTTTCTTACCCTATTTCTTTGTTTATGGTTTAGTAAGATGCTTTGGAAAAATCATGCTAGGTGGGTTGCTATCTGGCTATTAACTGCACCAATTGCAATTTTAGGTGTTCCGCCGCAAGGTATATCAATAGTTATTGCATCAGCTTTGTTGGCTATCTACCATTTATGGTATTTTTTGTTTAAGCAGGATAGGCGAAATTGGTATCCAATAGCCATATCATCACTAATCCTCTTGATTGTAGTGATCATCACACCAATTGGTTGGATGATGGATGGGGCGCTAAAATATGTGATAGAGAATGGTGCAATTAACCAAATTGCTTATGGTCTTCCTTGGGCATTAAGTTTGAGCCAAAAAAATTTTATTTTAGAAATAGTTCGTATGTCATGGGTAGTTGTTCCTCCGATAGCACTCATAACACTCTATTATTTAAGAGTAAGTAGTGTTGATACAGAAAAAAAACTATTACCCGTGCTGGTTTTATTTATATTTATGTTATTTTTAATTCCATATACGCTCGGTAGAATTGACCCCGCAAGCGTAAGTCGACCCGGTGTACTTGCATCTTATGTTTGGACAATTTTATTACCTTTGATTTTATGGAGATTTCTTGCTCCAAAGAATAAAGTCCTTTTGATGGTTGTTATATGTTTTATGGGTGCATCCATAGGTTTTGCCACCTTATCTTTTGAGCAATTAGGTGCAAGTTTCAATCAATTTGTTTATTCACCACCAGTTAAAAGCGGAGCTGCATCGGGTTTATCTAACATAGGAATTGCAATTGTGGACGATGCACATTGGGAGCGATTGACAACATTAAACAATTTGCTTAACAACAATCTTCAGGAAGGCGACACCTATCTTGATTTAACATCTCGTAATGCCCAATATTTCTATATGAATAGAATTCCCCCAATTCCAGTCACAGCCCCTTATAATTTAGTTCCAATATCACAGCAAAAAACAGCTGTGAATCTTCTTAGATCAAAACCTCCAAAAATTGCCTTATTTGAGGGGAATAACATTCGTCATGATGGAAGTGTGCTTGCGCTAAGGAATCCTTATCTTTATCAATTTGTGTTGGACAATTATATACCAAAATATATGGATGGTTTTATTTTGGGTTTTAGAAAAGAAGATTTCCAGCACTCATCGAACGTGGGTATTACTGCAAAGCTCAAATTAATAACTGATGAGAATTGGGAGGGCGGTAGACATCGTTATGAAAATGCTATTGTTATAGATGACCCATATCTTATAAAGTATGTGGCTGTGGGGGATAAATTTGTTTGGAATGGCGACGTACTTTTTGTCTCAAGAGTTTGGCCTGAAGGTTTAGCTATTTGGTTTGAACAAAAGCTTCCTTATCAATCTCCGGATTTAAGTACCGATAAAATTCTATGGATCGGATCAAAGAACGCAATGACTGAATATCAGCGTGAACTTTTACACAGCTCCTTTTCCCAATCTGATTTTAAGAAAATTCCAATATCTTGGGGGCACTCAGCAAGATCGCTGGAAAGTAAAATGAGTAAAGTAAGTGATCTTGATTCCAGGCTTATTAATTCTAATGATTTACTAATGATCAAACCTCATGTATACCAAGTAAATGGCGTTAACCCATTCTTAGTATATGATTTATCCCGGGTTGATTTTTCAGGTAGGGATGGAGGTCTCATTAAATTTAACTTTACCTGTTATGATAAAACTACAGATCCGATGTTACAAATATTCTGGTGGGGGGACGAGGCAAAAAGCCCTTCAGAACTCTATAGCGTAAAATTTACAGGAGGCAATGGCATTTTGATAGTACCCCTTGATGCGTTACCACGCTGGTCTTTGATCAAAAAAATGAATGGTTTTAAAGTTAACCTTACTAATTCTTCTGCGTGCAGCAGGTTAGAAATTAAGGATGTTGCGTTATTTAAAAGAAAGTTTAATTAATAATTTATGTTAACAAATCAGCCCCATAATTCATCAAAACTTATGGGGTAAGTTTGCGACATTCACGAGCATCTTATTTAATTACCTCCGATTGGGAGAATGCCAAAGAATCTGACAGCCACTGTGAAAAGGCTTCTCCTTCAACCGGATGGATTTTTCCTAACTCAACATTCGCTTTTAAAAAGCCGAGCTTACTTCCACAATCATATCGTACCCCATCATAGCGATAAGCGAATACATCTTCCTTTTTTAATAATGTTGCTATTGCATCAGTAAGTTGGATTTCACCAACATAACGGCTAGTTGGTAAGGCTCGAATCTGATCAAAAATGGATGAAGTAAGAATATAACGTCCAACTACAGCAATATTAGAAGGAGCCATGCTAGGCTTAGGTTTTTCTACCAAATTATTCACACGTAACAAACGATCATTTTGAGCTTCACCTTGAACAATGCCATAGTTTTGTGTGAGCTCCCAAGGAACGTCTTGCACAGCTAAGATGCTACATCCATGTTCAGCATAAAGTTCTGTCATTTGTTGCATGATAGGTTTTGAACTCACAATCAGATCATCTGCAAGAAGAACTGCAAATGCATCGGTACCAACTAATTGCTCCGCACATAACACTGCGTGTCCTAAACCTAATGCTTTTGGTTGGCGTACATAGAAGCAATCCATATCTTCTGGTTTTACTGATTGGACTATAGATAAAAGTTCATTTTTTTTGTGATTGTATAATTCTGCCTCTAACTGATATGCCGTATCAAAATGATCTTCAATTGCACGCTTATTATGACCTGTCACAAAAATCATTTGGCGTATTCCTGCTGCATAAGCCTCTTCAACTGCATACTGAATCAAGGGCTTATCCACAATAGGAAGCATTTCTTTAGGAGAAACTTTAGTGGCAGGTAAAAAACGTGTTCCAAGGCCTGCAACAGGAAACACTGCTTTACGGATTGGAAGATAAGTTGAAGTCATTTATGTATGTCCATTTATTAAATTAAATTTTCCTGTTTTTGTCGATTCTTTTTAAATGGTCAAATATTTAAAAAAGATCAGTTGTACTGGCCAAAGCAGGCTAGAAAAAGAACTTTTAAAACAGATATGTTTCCTTTGAATACACTAATTTTTGTAGGTATCTCGCCTACGGGATAGCGTCGAATGGAAGGCAGTTCGATACAGTGATAGCCAAGCTTAGGTATGCGATAGGACAGATAAGCCAATAACTCATAGGTCATAAAAATATCCCGAAAAGGCGCTACTTTAGGATCAAGTAGGACTTTTCGGCTATATGCTCTAAATCCTTGGGTAGTATCTGTCCATTTGAAACCAGAAAATAAACTGAGCATTGGCGCATGAATATAACGTATGGCAAAATCACGTATTTTAGGTGTATTCTCTGCTGTTCCTCCTTGAATAAAACGCGATGCTTGCACAAAATCTATCCCCTGGTTCAGTGCATCTATAAATCTCGGAATGGCCTCAGGATCATCTTTATCATTTCCATCTATGGTTATAATACCTTCATACCCTTGATCCAGCGCAAAGGAATAGGCGCAACGAAGCTGAGCACTCAATTTACCTGGCCCTGATTTAACCAGTAGTCCCCTCACTTCATTTTCTTGTAATAACTCTTGTTGCAATGAACCATCAGTGCTTCCTCCATCTACAATAATGATGTCGGCCATTTGCCAAATTCCTAGGGATTTCATTCGCGAAAGTAGGCTAGAAATTCGAGTGCCTTCATTAATAACTGGTATGATGACACACCAAGGTTGTGAGCGTCCCAACCAGAGTTGTTTTTTAAATGATGGAACTTTCCAAGTAGCACGTACTTTGGGATTAATATCATTCGTCATAGTTGTGCTCTTCTCCTTAAAATTACGCTACTTTGAGGGTGATCATGATTACACCTGTAAGAACAAAAACAATCCCTATTCCTGTAGTCCAATGAAATGGTTCTCCGAATATCAGCACCGAAAATAATGCGACAGTGGCAACAGCTCCAGATGTAAGAATTGGATGAGCTATATTAAGGGGGAGCTGTGTCAAAGATGCTGAATAGAGTAAAAATGCTAACCCGTAGAGTCCCAGACCAAGCAAAAAAGGCCAATTTTCCAAAATTGAAAAAAGATTGCTAAAGGTTGGAAATACTCGTGGCGGCATCATTGCCATTTTAATAAGAACACTCGCCGATGCATTTGAGGCGATACCAAGAATCAAAATAACCCACTTCATTTTTAACTCCTAACTATTTATCCCTATAGTAATGAATAGCGGTTTTTATTGCGCGCTCAATTGCCCCTATGTGAGGTTCATTTTGCGTAGCAAGCATCTCTATTGATACTACATGATTGGGTAATGCTTTTTTTAAGGCAATAGCTATTTGGTTGTGATCGGTGTTGCTATCCCCTAATGGAAGTAAATTTGGTTCACTCGCATGGACATGACCAATAAAAGCCGCACACCCCTCTAACACAATATCAGGATTTTCTTCGTTAATGGTTAAAGCGCCTGTATCAAATTGCATTTTAATCGCTGGATGGGCTATATGTTTTACCATTTGTACTGTTTCAAAACTCGTTGTCATAAAATTAGCACCATAACAGGGGGGATTTGGTTCAAGACAGATTGCGACACCATATGTTTGTGCGATATCACCCAAACGTTGAAAAAAGGAACATGCTAATTCAGATGCTTCATCATCATTCATCCCACTGCGATCTCTATTCTTAGGTGAGCCAAAAACCAGATATTTTGCTCCTAATCCGCTACCAATCCGACATATATGTGTCAGATGGCTTAATAAGTTAATTTGAGATTCATGGGAGGCAAAAATATTTAATCCTGTTGTGCCAAACAATAAGGCTTGCATGCCCGTTATTTCAATACCACGAGTAGTCCACCAATCGAACACATTAGCTATATCAGCGTCTTTAGCCAATGCTGGATTAGGAAAATATTTTCCAGGTGCCACATCAATTGCATTTATTTCATAACGATGCAATAAATGCGCCACCGCATCATCTTCAACTGCATCCCAAGCGATATTTGAAATGGCTAGTCTCATAGCATCACACTGGTTTCAGCATGTATTTGACGAGGTTCTGATTGTGCATATGCTCTTATTGCTTGAATGGTTTCGCGCGCGCTATATTGATAGTTTCCAGAGGCACCAAACAAGGAAGCATATCGAGTACGCATATCATAACGAATAGGGAGATTAGATAATGTCTGAGTAAATGTTTTGCCAAAACCTTCAATAACCATATCACTAACACTAATCGGCTCTGCTGTAAGATGAATTAATTTTAAACCCAACTCCAACGCACGTTGAATGTTGTACCAGAGATTAACCATTGGATAAAATTGAAAAATGCATCGGCTATCAATCATATGTAAGTTATTGTTATTTAAAATATCAAAAATAACATTTTTTCTTAATCCTGGTCCAACAAGACCCGGAAGACGAACAATTAAATAATTGGGAAAAAAACTCGCGACAAATTTTTCCAGTTGAAGTCGGTGTAATCCGTAAGCATGGAGACCTGCTTCATCAATAACGGAATTTTCATCAACTTCAATGGGATTTTGAAATACATCTACGGTGCTTATCAGAATAAATGTTTGGCACTGAATTAATTTTAGGTGGGATATTAAAGAATTAATATTTTGCCAATCATTTGCTGGATCCTTGTTCGCCAGCCACTTTTGGGCGGGAGCTCCAGCACAAACGACGTGATTAAATGAATGTCCCTGAATAGTGCCCATATTATTGGAGCGATAAAGAGAGTGGAATTTTGTTTGTTTCAATAAAGTGCTGCCAACAAAACCAGAAAATCCAATTAAAGCATTAGTCATAAATTACTCCATCGCCACTTGTTCTAGAGGTTTAATTGCCTCAAATTGTTCCATATCCAATTTCTCAAAAACATCATATATATTGTCAATTTTTCCGCCTAATACAGAAAACATTCCTGGCAAATTTAAATGCTTTTCGAATAAAATGGGTCTACCGTCATCGCTTTCATTCTTCACTAAAACCGTTTTAACCTCAAATAATGAATCTATGTATTTAGCGTTGGCTAGAGCAGGAAGGTAGCGACTCACATCCCTAATCATACGGTCAACACGAGATACCTGTTCGTAATTATTAAGACGCTCATAGGGGTCGATACCTTGTTGATCAAGCCAGTTTATATGAGGTGTGTAGCGTACATGTGATAATGAGTGCAAACCAAAAGCAGGAAATGGCATCATAGAAAAGAAAGGCCCATCCATCACTGTGATCCCCAGATTTTCTAGTTCCAAAGGCATTTTCATTAATGCCATCTCAGTTATTTCTTGCTTAAGACGAGATTGAGTACCCGTATAATCCCCATAAAATTGATTAAGTCCGCTATAAGTACAATTAAATACATAATGAGCAGATAAAAGTTCTTCCGTGCGGTTTTCTTTTTGCACAACAACATTTAATAGTTTGTCAGAACCTTTGGATATTGTTGTTACTCTGGATTTAAAACGCAGAGTCACATGAGCTTCATTGAGTTCTTCAATAGCCCATTTTTCTAATTTACTTGTATCAAAAGCGTATTCTTCAACCAGAAATATGCGCTCAACCAGCTGAGGATTGAATAGGGAACTATAATTGGGTTTTGCTAATTGAATTTTTGCACCAATTTCATAACAAAAACGCTCAAACTGTTTTGCGGTAACTTTTGAATTTTGCCGAGCAATAGCATAGAGTTTAGTAAAGTCTTGTTTCACTGCATTTGGCCAATCTCGTACGAACTTGGGGAGATTAACTCTGCTTCTATAAGCTGTCGTAAAGCTACGAGGATAATGATAACCATTATGAACTCGCGCTTGATTATTATGAGAAGCGCGTTTTAAAAGACTATCCTCACGTTCCACAAGAACTATATGTTTGAAACCGCGTTGCTTCGCTAAATAAACTGCAATCGCAGATCCATAAAATCCGCCTCCGATAATAACCGCATCTAGAGCCGTCATCTTTAGACAACCTCTGGAACTTTATTTGATTGGGGAAGCGGTTTTGATATTACTTCTTCAATATTCAGTTTTTCACGGCGAAGTAAGCGAGAACTGGTAAACTCTTGTGCAATATTATAAAGCGGGCCTTCATTGGAAATGCTCGCCATATGGAGGATATATTCTCCGAGAACAAACAAAACAAGAGAAATCAAAAAAAACATTCCTGATTGTTGTAACGAGAGGCTAACCCATCCAGGTGCTACATCTTGCTTAAAAAGGGCAATTAATACTACATACACAGAATAAATAAGATTAGTTCCTGCACCAAATAAAGAAAGCGAAGTTACCAAGCGCATCGGTACTTGCGTGGTTGAGATCAATAATTTTACACCTCTTTTAATACTTTCTCCTAATCGCTTCGTGTGTGAAGTTTTTGGGGGGGTGCTGTAGTTAAGATTAACTCGAGAAAAACCTCCTGTTGCGGGTAGATGTCTATAAGTGATCGTTGGTTGCGGATGTTGCAGGATAAAATTAATAACTCGTTTGCTTAAGATACGATATTGAGGTGCCTCTTTTGCTAAATTAACACGATTAAACCATTTATAAAGACGATGAAACATTGCATTAGCAATGCGATAAGCAACGCTTTGTTTGGGTTTTTGAGCATTATTTGCAAAAACAACATCTGAACCACTCACAGCTTTATCAAGCATTTGAGGTAAAAAACCAATATCATCAACTAATGGATCTATGACCACCACAAAATCACCTAAAGCATTTTCCAGCCCAACCCATGAAGCTGTATCAGGATCAACTCGTTTAGTTAATGCATATACCTGAAGATTAGGCAGTCCATCTGGACCCGTTAGGGTTTTAAGAATAGAAACATTATTATCCTCAGAACTATTATCAATAATGATAAGTTCATAATCACTTACCAAGACAGACAAAGTTTTTGTAAAATCGACTATTATTTTTTTGATTTGCTCTGGCTGGTTACGTGTCACAATGACCGCAGAGAGAAAGATCGGGTAAAAATCCATTTAGCATCCTCACAAATTCTCATTTCTAGTGAGTATTGTCCTGAAAAATAAGATGATTTTAATCTGTCAAAAAAGATTAAGTCAACTGTTACTCAAGAGAATGTCGCGCATGATAAAACCTCCCGTTAGTTATGCGTCATTAGTGTTCAAGTAAAACTAAGTTTATGAACCATCCTCAGGCAGCTATTTTTTTATAGCTTTTAAAGTAGTGGCTGTTTGCAATATTTTTTGATATATGATTTTTTTATCAGATTTGGCTTAAATACGATTATGATTTTTAATCCAACACCGTTCTTATTAAGCCCTCGGTTTTTATATCCTTTTATGATATCTTTTCTTTTTTATATTCTACAAACAAGGCAGTTATATGAATATTTTAGACACAAAAATACCGGAAGTTAAAATTATAGAGCCCCGTATTTTTGGTGATGAGCGTGGTTTTTTTTATGAAACATTTCAAGTGAAGCGGTATGAGGAGCTACTGGGGATAGAGGATAGTTTTGTCCAGGATAATTTATCGCGTTCGCGTAAAGGAGTTTTGCGAGGACTGCACTATCAAAGTCAGCAAACTCAGGGAAAATTAGTGTCTGTTTTAGCGGGTGAAGTTTTTGATGTAGCCGTTGATATTAGACTTGGTTCGCCTACTTATGGTTCCTGGGTTGGTGTGATTCTTTCAGGAGAAAATAGACGCCAATTTTGGGTTCCTAAAGGTTTTGCTCATGGGTTTTACGTGTTAAGCACCACGGCGGACTTTTTTTATAAGTGCACCGATTATTATCATCCAGAAAGTGAGTTATCAATTAATTATCAAGATCCAGAAATTGGTATTGATTGGCCATTAAATGATGACGTCCAACTTTCAGCAAAGGATATGCAAGCTAGGCCTTTGAACTTGATCGATCCTCAATCTTTACCGAGGTATCAATGAAAATCTTAGTCATAGGGGCTAATGGTCAAGTTGGTTCAGAAGTGATTCTGCAATTTGGGTCCACACAGCATAAAGTCATTGCTCTGACAAGAAAAGAACTGGACTGTGTTCATGTTGGCGAGGTGAATTCAGTTCTCTCTTCAATACAGCCGGAGCTGATTATTAATGCTTCTGCATATACGGCTGTAGATAAAGCTGAAGAGGAGATCAGGCTTGCTCATATTATCAATGCAGAATTTGTAGGGCAGTTGGCTCAATATTGTGGCCATAAAAAGATACCCTTAATTCATTTGTCCACAGATTATGTTTTTGATGGCACTAAAGAGAGTCCCTATAATGAAACAGATATTACTTGTCCCCAAGGCGCATATGCCAAGTCCAAACGAGCAGGTGAGCTCGCTATTACCTCCCAACTTAAAGAGCATATTATTTTACGTGTGAGTTGGGTTTTTGGAATTTATGGGAATAATTTTGTAAAAACAATTTTAAAATTAGCTTCCAGTAAAAGTGAATTAAGAGTTGTTGCCGATCAATGGGGTAGACCTACAGCAGCTCGAGATATTGCCAGAGTATTACTCACAATTGTCAACAAAATAGACTCCTCATCTTTTAAGGATTGGGGGATTTATCATTATGCTGGAGCAGGTGTAACTAATTGGTATGAGTTCTCGCGTGTTTTTATTGATCTTGCTCGGAACAAAGGAATGATGTTGCCACTCACCCACTTAAGCCCCATCAAAACAGAAGAGTATGTCACTAAGGCTGCGAGGCCAAAGAACTCGGTTCTGGATACAACAAAAATTGAACAAATACTAGGTATTGATTGTCAAAGTTGGAAAAATTATTTGCCAGAAGTTGTGGATGGTTTCATTGCCCAGAATTTGCCTCTGGTGGTAAACACTTAGCACACGCTTTTATAATTTCTAAAAATGTTATCCTATTGTGAATCAGAAGTAATCGCTTGCTCTCCTAGTTTAAAATTAAACTAGGACGATGCTTTTTCTTCACCTCACGAATTGGAGATCGTTTTGGAAAATCGGTTAATTTGGTGTTGGTTTATACCAAGTTATTAATTGAGGCTAGACCTCCCGCTTACGTTGCAGGTGACGGCGTCTTTAGAGGTTAGGTCTTGCGCTTTCGTTGAGGGGCACGGGATTTTTAAAGGTTAGCCCCCGCATTTGCTTTAAATCTGCATGAGTTAATTTTCGGGTTTTTAAATCATTATGATTTAAGAATCACAGGGTAAAAAAACAAATCAGCAGAGAAATGGTCATTATCAAAAGTTAATCTTTTTTGATAGCTAACAACGAAAAACCTGATTTTGGAAAATTTTTGCGACAGAACCCTATTATGAGTGCTTCCTCTGCGGGTTCCTAGTGGTGGTGATTATGGTGGAGTTATTTTCCGGCGTTGAGACTACTGCTCTTTTTCATCTCAAATGGAGTCTATTTTTAGCTACTTTTCTGATAATAAAATAAACAAAGATGCTATTATTAATACATATAGAGTATAATTTTTGGGAGAGCTATATGTCTGGTGTATTAGAGCGAGCAAAAGCAGCAGCAATGGCTGCTGAGGAGTCGGCAAAAGCGGCAAAAGCAGCCCAAGAATTATTGGAGCTTGCAGCACAAAAATTAGCACGCACAAATATAGAACCAGAAAAAATTCAATCATTGCAAAACATGGTTAGGTCGGCAGACGAATTAGCAAAAAAGGCTGCAGATGCTGCATTAAAAGCAAAAGAACAATTAACCAAAGTAGAAAATGCAGTTGCACAAGCAAAGATACATATTTCTAAAGAAAATAAAGAGTCAGCTAAAAAAGAATTAAAAAAAGCAGGGCAAGCAGCTGGATTAGCAGAAACGTTTGCGCAACAGGCAAAAAACTTTGAGGGGATGGTAAACAATTTAAAAGTATTAGCGGGAGCTCAACTAAAACAACACCGAGAAAACCGAACACACGCAACAACAGAACAAAAGCCAACAGAAGACGTATCTCAAAGATCAATATCAGTGGCATCCACAGCATCCCCTTTATTTGAGCAATTGAAAGGGGCTATTTCAGGATTTTGTTCTGCCATCTCCAATTTTGCAAGCAAGTGGTTTTACAAACAGGAGCAACACAAAGAAGAAAGACAAGAAAACAGTGGACCAAGGTAATAAATATCGCCCGATGGATTGGGCGAGTTGAACTTAATCGGACACAGTTATTTAAACTGAATTAGTTTCGACTTAATCTGACACAAGTACTTGAAAAAGAGAGAGTTTCCGGTTTTGATAGAAGTGCGAACTTGAAACAAAACCAAAAGGAAAACTCTCATGATAGATAATACAGTTAAAATTATTAAACATAAAGTTGGCTTATTAAACCTTGCTGAAGAATTAGGGAATGTATCTAAGGCATGTAAAGTAATGGGCTTATCCAGAGATACATTTTATCGCTATAAGTCGGCAGTAGAATCGGGAGGAGTTGATGCTTTATTCGATCAAAGCCGAAGAAAACCTAATCTAAAAAATAGAGTAGAAGAAGCAATCGAACTCTCGGTAAGGGAGTATGCGCTCGCATTTCCAGCCCATGGTCAGCTTCGTACAAGCAATGAGCTTCGTAAACGGGGTATTTTTGTTTCTCCAAGTGGAGTTCGTAGCATTTGCCTGCGATAGAGCTTGCCAATTTTAAAGACCGCTTAAAAGCATTAGAGGCTAAAGTAGCTTCTGAAGGAATTATATTGACGGAAGCGCAGGTCGTAGCTTTGGAGAAAAAGAAATTTGATGATGAGGCATGTGGTGAAATCGAAACAGCACATCCTGGTTATCTCGGCTCGCAAGATACTTTTTATGTGGGTACGCTGAAAGGAGTCGGTCGCATTTATCAGCAAACTTTTGTTGATACCTATAGCAAAGTGGCATTTGCCAAGCTTTATACGACTAAAACGCCAATTACTTCAGCAGATTTACTGAACGATAAGGTTTTACCCTTCTTCGAACAACACGATTTACCTATACTGCGTATTTTAACAGATAGGGGTACTGAATATTGTGGCAAGGTAGAACAGCATGATTATCAGCTTTATTTGGCAATTAATAACATTGACCATACAAAGACAAAAGCAAATTCACCTCAAACAAATGGGATTTGTGAACGTTTTCATAAAACGATTTTACAGGAGTTTTATCAAGTAACATTCCGAAAGAAAATTTACGAATCAATCGATGAATTGCAAAAAGATCTGGACGAATGGATGGATTACTATAATAATCAACGTACTCATCAGGGTAAAATGTGTTGTGGACGTACTCCAATGCAAACTTTGATAGAGAGTAAACAATTCTGGATGGAAAAATTTATAAACTAAATTTGACCTGACAGACACTTCTTAAAAACCGGTAACTGTCAGATCAAGTTGGAACTACTACATGTAAACAGTACCCTATACGATGGCGTTACGAAAATTTACTCAATATTCTTTTTTGTAAAGCGACACTTTTATCTAAGAGCCCCATCTTAACATACGACTCTCGTGCTTCATCATCCTCAGCTATTTTGTCGAGTACTTCTCCAAAATGGTTTAATTCATTAATGAGTAAATTGATCTTTCGTGTAAAATTGGGTGTAGATTTTCCTTTATTTACCAAAACCTTCATATAGGTAAATTCTTTTTTGTAAGAAGAATCAACTAATGCCATATCTTTAATTAAATTGTGAAAGTCATTAAATTCAGGTTCTAAAGAGCTCAATAGATTAGTAACATCATTCATATTGTTCATTTGTTATCCTTATGCGTTCTATTCATTGTGTGCTCACAGCTTAGGGCTGTTGTCTTCTCGGGTTTCTTCTTTTTGTTGCTCCTGTTTGTAAAACCACTTGCTCGCAAAATTGGATATAGCGCTACAAAAGCCTGAAATAGCCCCTTTCAATTGCTCAAATAATGGTGATGCTATTGATGTCACTGATGTTGGTGCACGTACTACTTGCGTTCTTTGTTGCGCAATTAGCTCACGTTGGGTATGTACTGACTCCAGTATATCCTGCACTGCATAGACTCCTGCCGCATGCGCCTGCTGTTCGGATGTTAATTCTACATCATTGCTCAGTGCTTCCAGCTCTTCTTCCTGGACGGAGTCTAATGCTTCTTTAGACTCTTTTAGTTCTGATGCGAACTCTGATTCTGGAGCACTAAGTGCTATTTTTTTTAATGTGGCTTTAGCTTCACGCTCTTTATTTTCTGCGACACGTTGATTTTCTTCAGCTTCTTTTAATGCATTTTCTAGTTTTTTTGTGGGCTTTGGTGCTTCCAGGAGTGCAAATGCTGCTTGCTCTGCTATTAGCTCCGCCTCTTTTTTGGCTTGAGCTGCCGCCGCAAGCACCTCGATTGCTTCTTTTAGTGCTGTTGGCATGTATCCTCCGAAAAATCATTTCAATTTACGATTTGGTTGTATTAATAATAGCATTTATGTATTTTTATTTCAAAGATAGTTCATTAATTAATCATCTAAATTCGAGGATGGGCGAATGAGTGACACCGTTGAATCTTCAGGATTTGAAACTGTATAACCATGTTAATTTTAAGCACCTGATTAGGAATCAACATGGGGAATTTACGATTTATCATATCACCAATCTATCTTTGCAGTCACTGATGGGATTTCCAATTGCAGCCTATACCCAATAGCTTGTCGCATCGCGGATGGCGACGTTTTTTAAGAACAAGTCTTCTGGTTTTGCGGAAGGTGATGGAGTTTTAGATGTTGGGCCTCCCGCTTTCGCGGAAGGTGACGGTTTTTTTAAGAACAGGTCTTCTGGTTTTGCGGAAGGTAAGTGATATTCTTCTGTATGAGGATTTAATGTAGGTTTAATGTGTTATTGTTTTTTCACACCACCAATTGTTCCACATCAAATTTAATTGGCTTCTTATCGTTTTGATCGACTAGTTGAAGCAAATAAGTCCCATAACTATTTTTACTAAGTTTTTTACCAATCTCCTCAAGCATATCTTTGCTTATCCAACTGTTTTTATAAGCGATTTCTTCTAAACAAGCAATTTTTAATCCTTGACGATGTTCAATCGTTTGTACAAAAGAGCTCGCTTCTAAAAGACTCTCATGGGTTCCTGTATCAAGCCAGGCAAATCCACGGCCAAGCAATTCTACTTGTAGATTACCGCATTCAAGATAAAACTGATTAATACACGATATTTCTAATTCACCTCGATAAGATGGTCTTACTTGTTTGGCGATGTTTACTACTTGATTGTCATAAAAATAAAGCCCAGTCACGGCATAGTGTGATTTTGGATTTTTAGGTTTTTCCTCAATAGAGATGGCTCTCATTTGAGCATCAAACTCCACGACACCAAAACGCTCAGGATCTTTTACCGGATAGCCAAAGACGGTGGCGCCTGTTTGGCGGGCAGCAGCCTCTCGCAACTGTCTGGTAAAGCCATGGCCATAGAATATATTATCACCAAGTACCAAACATACATTATCTTGGCCTATAAACTCTTGGCCAATAATAAAGGCTTGAGCCAAACCATCTGGATTGGGCTGTAAGGCATAGTGTAACTGTATGCCAAACTGTTCTCCGTTTCCTAAAAGTCGTTGATATGCTGGATAATCTTCTGGAGTAGTAATTACCAGAATTTCACGAATTCCTGCTAGCATTAAGACTGACAGAGGATAATAAACCATAGGTTTATCATAAATAGGGAGCAGCTGTTTTGAAATGCCTTGGGTGATAGGATAAAGACGTGTTCCGGAGCCTCCTGCGAGCACAATTCCTTTCATGCTGATAATTCCTTTTCAATAACTTTTGATTGTTTTTGTTGTAGTTTATTTAAAATTGTCTGGCACCAATTTTGATGTTCGAGATACCACGCTACTGTTTTCCTCATTCCTGATTCAAAGGTTTCTTGGGGTTTCCATCCTAATTCGTGTTGAATTTTTGTTGCATCAATGGCATAGCGCCGATCGTGGCCTGGACGGTCTTTAATATATGTAATTAAATTTTTATACGAAGAGATATGGGATGGTTTTTGGGGAGCTAATTCTTCTAATAACTCACAAACTGTATGAACCACTTCAATATTTTGTTTCTCATTGTGCCCGCCGATATTGTAGGTCGAACCAATAATGCCATTTTTTAAAACCAAGTAAAGAGCACGAACATGATCATTGACATACAGCCAATCTCGAATTTGAGCTCCATTGCCATAGACTGGTAAACTTTTTCCAGCTAGCGCGTTGAGAATGATGACTGGGATTAGTTTTTCAGGATATTGGTATGGACCATAGTTGTTAGAACAATTCGTGATTATTGTGGGTAACCCATAAGTTCTGTGCCATGCTCTTACCAAATGATCGGAGCTTGCTTTGCTTGCCGAATAAGGAGAGCTTGGTGCATAAGGGGTAATTTCTGTGAAGAGTTCATTTGTGTTATCCAGATCACCATAAACTTCATCTGTAGAGATGTGATGAAAGCGAAAAGAGTCTCGTCGATTGCTTGGCAATGATTGCCAATAATCCCGAGCCGCTTCAAGCAAGTTATAAGTTCCGATTATATTGGTTTGAATAAACTCAGAGGGGCCATCAATAGATCGATCTACATGACTTTCTGCTGCCAAGTGCATGATAGCATCAGGCTGAAATGTAGAAAAAATATGATTTATTTGATCATGAGAGCGGATGTCGACTTGTTGAAAAATATGACGTGGATCGTTGATAATGTCATTAAGCGATTCTAAATTCCCAGCATAGGTTAGCTTATCTACATTGATGACTGTATCCGTTGTATGCTCAATAAGATAGCGTACCATTGCTGAACCAATAAACCCTGCACCACCAGTAATTAAAATTTTCATATATTAAATTGATTACCTCAGAAACGTCCCTATTATCTTTAAGATCCTTAAAACTTATATCTTATTGATTATTACCAATTATTCTCAATCAAATGGGTTATTGTCAAGAGTCAGATATTTTATTAAAGGATTGTTCATACTGCTTCTATGACTTGATCAAAATGACACAAATTTTCTATATTATACTTGCAGTATGCTGCAGGTTACTACCCTTAAATGCATACTATTTTGGTTCACTTTTGGAATTATCAATAGAAAAATGACACAAACTGACTAGGATCTCAGAATGTCATGGATAATGAGAATTTTGTTGAGTATTTATGAAAAAAGTGCCCATTACTTATGGATGATGAGATAATTTCAACCCAATTATAGCAATGATGATTAAAGCAATGCAGCCAATTCTAATGAATGAAGTAGGTTCTCCTAGAACATAAATGCCATAAATAACAGCACCAACGGCCCCTATCCCTGTCCAAATTGCATAAGCAGTGCCAATGGGTAATGTTTTTAATGATTGAGCCAGGAATGCAAAACTTAACACCATGGCAAAAATGGTTATGAGCGAAGGATAAAGCTTGGAAAAACCTTCAGTATCTTTTAATTTTACGGCCCATACTACTTCCAAAATTCCTGCTAGAAATAAATAAAACCATGCCATGTTTGTTCCTTAACCTATGTGTATGATCTTTGGAGAAATACTATTATTTTTATGAATTCTATTTTTTCCAGGATAATTAGAATTCGACAAATCTCATTATATTTTTAGGTTTGTTGCCAGACAAAATAGCCTGCTTTTCTTCACTATCTACGCTCAATGGTTGAGTTTCAGTGTTAAAAAACCATGTGTAAATGCAATATCTGCATAAAAGCTCTATTTCACATGGGCGACCTAAAGCTAAGGAATAAGATATCACCTTGAATCATTATATGTAAGTCTATAAAAAAATTTTCGAAAATTATCCATTGGGTATCAACACTACAGTAGAGCTTTACTTCATAGTGGACGTGGGAAAGTCATTAACGGAATGCGAAAGACTCCGAGGTTTGGTGACGTTTGTTGCTGTTTTGGAACCGTAACTAAAACGCATTCTAATCAGCATGTCGATTGACTCAAGACACTGATTTTTGAAAAAAGTTGATCAAAATGTCTAATTTTTTTAATAATAAGTGTTATAATTTGCAGCATCCCCATCAAGATGAGTTTTATGTTGTATGGCTACAATTAAAGATCTTAAAGATGCTCTTGATCATTATTTATCAAACCCTCAGCTAAATAATCTTGCTCGATTTAATAGTATATTGACTGAATTATCAAAAAATGAGGTTCAGCGATCGGAACTAACATTATTGATGGAACAAGAAAAATGGCTGGTCCAATTGTCGCAAGCTCAAAAAGATGGTCGCGTAAAGTCTATCTTAGGGGTTTTTAAAAATCATGACTTTAAGATCCCAACAGAGGCGGTGGCAACACCACATTTGTTACCTTTTTATGTTCATCCCAAAAATAGGTCTGATTTAAGGCTTAAAGATTTTATCGACCATCCTCAGACGTCGACTTGGGATGACGTATATTCCGATCATAAACCACAACAAATTAGTTGTAGTACTGAAAAAGGCAATGCACTTGATTTAGTCACTTACAATGTAGCATTAACCGGTCCCTTAATGGTTAATAACATTCGTGATAAAGATAACACCGTGCAAAGCAGTTTGTGGAAGGGGGTTGTTGAGAAAAAATATAATCTTAAAAGCTTTCAAGAAGCAAACGAATCACAATGTAATGATGCCAGGCAAATTATGGGTCGAATGCATGCTGAGCGCGAGCAAAGACTGATTAAAACTTTAAAAAATCAAGCAATGTCCGGTAACCCAATTCTTTTACTACAGGAAACTACAGAAGATTTTGCTAATAGATTGAAAAAAGAATTAGGGGACGGTTGGGGAGTTAAATTTTCGGGTTCTGGTAAAAATATAGCCACTATATGGGATATGAGCAAGCTTGATTTAGCGGATGAACAAGCTGAAGAAAATCCTAAAAATAAAATTAGTTCCACAAATTTTATCTATCAAGGTGAGACTATTACTGTCTCCAATGGTCATATCCCTCATGCAACTACTGCTCTAGAAGGAGAGCCCGTTGTAATTGAAACGTTACTGGAATCTACAAATCATTTCTTTTGTGGTGATTTTAATCGCCGTCTTCCTCCTCTTGATGATGGGTTCCATCATAATGGTACAGTGAATAACAATTTTAATTCCCGTGAAGAATATGATTGTACGGATGGTGGATTTACATTTAAAAATGGGCAAATAGTTCGATTGGAATCACAAATTATCGATGAGCAAACAGGCCGTATTGCCAAACGGCACGACGTAACGGTCGCTGCTGCGCTGGCCAGTGATACTTTTCAGGAATGTATTTTTCCTGAAAATTATTATCTGGATGGATTCCATGAAAAAATTTCCAGATTGAGCATTGAGATGGACTCAATATCACTTGAGAAAAATATTTATAACGTGTCTCGAGTAATGATTAAGTCCAAAAATAATCTCACGAATCAACTTGCAAAAGAATTTCCTTACGTGGAGGGAACTAAAAATAGCGAGGGAGAATTTACTTACGTAATTTATACTAGCCCTTACGTGATGCAGGCTAAACTAATCAATGAACTGAATCAAAATCCAAATAAACCTATTGAGCCATTAATCAAAGCAACGAATCAAGCTCTAGACTCTAATTCAAATGCTTCTTTAAAGCTGCAAGCGCTTAATGATTTGAAATTGGCGACTGAGGCAATGGCTGCTTCAAAAAGTAAACAAAGCACTGGATTTAAAATATCTTCTGTGGTTGCGGCTGTTGCAACTGTAGCGCTAATTGCGTTAGCAATAGTCTTTTTGCCTCCTTTAGGTATTGCTGCTGGAGTGACTGCTTTAATTGCAGCTGGGCTTGGCGCAAAAGGGGTATCAGATGGCAAAAAAGCGAAGCAGATTACAGCGGCAATAACTGCTGGTGAACAGTTAGTCAACAAACAAATGGAACAAGAGAGGCAGCAACGGATGATGAAACCGCTAGACTCTGATTCTCCTTCTGCACGCAAAAAAGCAGAGGAGCAAATTAAAGCATCAAAAAATGAAAGACTGACATTGGCAACGGGAGTTTCTAATCAAGCCCAAATGATGCAGCAACTATTGGCGAAAGATAAGAAAATGTCTGTTTCTAAAGAAGAGAAGCTTGCTCGAATTCATGAAAAAACGAAGGGTGAGTTACGAAATGAGGGAGCTTCACCGGAGCGGATTGAAAATGCTTTAGCAAAATTTACTATGGATACTCCGGATCATTTGGTTAATTTGGCCTACCAATCTACTTTAAGTAATGTATCTAAACCAATATTTGATGCTTATGACAGTGACTCTGAAATGGATATGAGATGGCAAGCGCTCAGTAAAGAACAATGGGATAATATGTCCATACTCGAAGAGTATTTAGAGAGACAGGATTATAAGCAAGCCGCAGGTGTTTTAAAAAAACTTCCACCCGATGTCCGTCAAAATATAGGAATGTATTTTAAGCCGGGATCTGCGACTTTAGAATGTTTAAAACATGCAATGTTAGATAAAACATTTAGAGAAGCAAGAATCAGTAGAGATGTTCCCTTAGAGCGCGCGCAGCAGCAAGAGGATACTGCAGGAATAAATCTAAAACCAGAAGTGCCAGCAAACTCACCCAAGGGTTTAATTTAAACTAAAACTCAGGGTAACACTTCAGCTCTTGACGTCTTGCGGCTTGTCCGCAGGCGTCAGAAAGAGCTGTTTTGAGCAATAGATTTATATATTCACCAAGATTTGTGGATCTCGAGGACAAGCCGCTGGACGTTGTGTTTTGGACGATGAAGTGTCAACAGATCTTTAATTCATCGCTGTTTTTTAACCTGCTACTCAATAAAGAGGGATGTGCCAAACTGTTGCTTATTGTCTAAAAAGTTTTATCCACCCAAGCTTTTGTTTGTGGCGAGACCTTTTTAGTAAAGCAAGATCAAGAATTTTTTAATAT